>JBHPHB010000077.1:0-13178 GCA_042569985.1 Spirochaetota bacterium
CATAAATGCAACGTTGACAGGACCGCTTCAAATAATGGTAAATGCGGAAGCGGGCTTTTGCCAATAGTATCATCATACAATGCTCACTTTGGAGAAGAATCTCCCCTTGTCGGCCGCAAGGGTTCGGGGACAATTTTTTTTACTAACTGCAACCTTCAATGCATATTTTGTCAAAACTATGACATATCCCATCTCGGTTACGGTGATGAAATATCATATGAAAAACTTGCCTCCATGATGCTTGAGCTTCAATCAAGGGGGTGTCATAATATAAATTTTGTAAGCCCTTCACATATGGTCTATGCAATTTTGAGGGCACTTTTAATTGCAATCCCAAAAGGATTAAAAGTACCCCTTGTATATAATTCCGGCGGATATGATTCGATAGAAACCCTGGAGATTCTAAATGGAATATTTGACATCTACATGCCCGATTTTAAATACATGGATCCAAAAACTGCAGAAGAATTAAGCGGAGTCCCCCATTACCCGGAAGTTTCCATGGCAGCACTGAAGGAGATGCATAGGCAAGTGGGCGACCTTGCCATTAATGAAAGCAGAATTGCAACAAAGGGTCTCATCGTGAGACACCTGGTCCTTCCCAATAATATTGCCGCTTCAGATAAAGTAATATCATTTATAAAAAGCCTGTCAATTGATACATACATTAATATCATGGACCAATACAGGCCAGCATACAGGTCGAATGAATGTTTCGATCTTAAAAGAAGGGTAACCCTTGAAGAATTTGACAGAATTGTTGAGATGGCCTTGAAAGCGGGGTTGAAAAGAATAGACGGCTTAAGCTATTAGAAAAAATTATTCCCTGTATACACTAAAAACATAGTCAAGCAGCCTGCCCCTGTCTTCTTCAGACATGCGAAAAAAGGATACGTCGTAGAGTGTTTCTCCGTCTTTTTCAACGGGCTTAACCCTGCCAACTAACTCTATATCCTTGCCGTCAATTATTAAGTGTGCCTTTAGAAATTTATTTCCCGGAGGTTTGCTTGACTCTCTAATGAGAGCTTCTCTATCACTCAATTCAATAATATTGCCATATTGATAAGATACCTCTTCGGTTGAAATGCTTTTACTTTCCTCGCCGGTATTAAAAGTAAAAAACTTTATGGGCATGTTTACCTTTGCTTTCAGGCACTTCCTGTCTTTACTCCAGGAGATATTATCCGTATGTCTGAAAAAAAGGACCTGCGGAACGTCATTGGAATTTTCCGACAACTTTAACCTGCCAATTACTTCAAGGCTAAATTCATAGGAGGCAATATTTTCAACCCAGAGATATGCTTCAATAATATCTCCATCATTTACACTGAGTGAAAAATCTTTATCGCAATAAGCCCCGAAAAAGTACTCATTAATATCAATTATTTTAACCTTGGAGTACCCATAGCTTTCCTTATATACCCTGAGAATTGAATTAATGGGAATGGCCTTTGTGGATTCAAGTTTTTTCATAAAGATTCCAGGGCTTCATTAAATTTTGGGATTGATCTTTTTATAATGTTTTCAGAAACACAGAAGGCAATTCTAAAATAACCCGGGCCTCCAAATCCGGAACCGGGAACTACCAGGACATTATATTTTTTCAGGTGTTGAGCAAATTTAATATCATCCTCAATTGGTGACTTGCAGAAAATATAAAATGCGCCATCGGGCTTTACAAATTCATAACCTGCACCGGTAAGGCCTTCAATAAATATATCTCTTCGTCTCCTGTAAGGATCAATATTTACAGTAACATCATTTAAGGAGGCCACAACTCTCTGCATAAGGGCGGGTGCATTAACGAAACCAAGGATCCTGTTGCACAGAATTAAACCGGACATTAAAAGATCAAACTCTTTGCAATAGGGATTTACGGCAATATACCCTATACGCTCACCAGGTATTGAAAGGGTTTTGGAATAGGAGTAGACCAGGATCGACTGGGGATAAAGTTTCAAAATGCTGGGCAAAGGAGTATCATCATATATTATCTCCCTGTAGGGTTCGTCCGAAATTAAATATATTTCACCATTGTTTTTTGAATTGAGCAACTCAGCAAGTTTTTGAATTTCATCACTTTTATAAACCTTTCCCGTTGGATTATTGGGAGTATTTATTATAATAGCTTTTGTCTTTTTGTTAATAGCTTTTTCAATACTATTAAGATTCAACGAAAAATCATCATTTGTATTAACAAGGACAAGTTCTCCGCTATGATTTTCAATATAGGATCTGTATTCTGTAAAATAAGGCTTTGGTACAATTACTTCGTCACCGGGATTTAAAATTGTTTTTAATAAAGTATTAAGGCCGCCAGCGGCCCCGCAGGTCATAATTATACTATTAGAATCAATTTCAATGCCGTGGTCACTCTTTACTTTTTGCGCTATAGATTCCCTCACGTGGGGAAAACCAGCATTGGGCATGTACCCATGCTTACCCATAGTGGATGTTTTAACAAGCTCATTTAATTTGTCAAAAAACTGAGGTGGCGGATCTAAATCAGGGTTACCCAGGCTAAAATCAAAAACATTGTCTTCACCAAACTGTGCTTTTAATCTTGCTCCCTCTTCAAACATCTTCCGGATCCAGGATGATTGTGTGATGGAGTTCTTAACTCTTTCTGAAACTGCCAATTAGTTCTCCGGGCAACTATTTTTTATTTTTTACTCTATCAAGATTCTGCTTAATAACACTATTGTCCTTACTCAAAACAAGGGCTTCCCCGTAATATTTTCTTGCTTCCCTGTATTTACCCATCATCTCATAACTCAAACCCAGGTTATTCAAAACTTCAGCTGAATCAGGATTTAGAGATGCCGCAGCAGAGAACGCAGTATTGGCATGACCGTATTTTTTTAACTTCATTAACACCATTCCAAGATCATGGTATGAAATATATAATTCCTGGTTAAGAGAATTTGCTTTTTCAAAAAATGATTTTGCCCTCCAATAACTACTCCTTGAGAGGGAAACTTTGCCAAGAATATAATAAAACATGGCATCATCTTTTATTTTCATGCCCCTTCTTGCAAGTTTAGCCGCATCTTCATACTTTTTTAATTCTATAAAATATAGAGCCAGGTCAACATAAGGTTCAATCTTATCCTTTGCAATGTCCATGCACCTTCTAAAATGTATCAGTACAGGATCTGTATTTCCAAGCTTCCAATGAAGGTGTGCTGCTAAAAATCTTAGCTTATAATTTGGAGAGTCCGGCTCAAGGTCCTTTGCAACTATCAATTCGTCTGCCACAATTTTCAGAGATTCCTTATACTTCTTTTCCTGAAAAAGTTCAACTGCCTCTTCATAAGAAGCATATGCGGATATGTTAAAAAAAGATATGGCTATGCAAATAACGACAATTTTTTTCATTATGTTCCCCATTAAATTTTTAATTAATTTATTTGTTTAAAATGGCTGCCTGTGCAGCAGCAAGCCGTGCTATGGGTACTCTATATGGAGAACAGCTGACATAGTTCAGCCCAATTAAATGACAGAATTCTATTGAGCTTGGTTCTCCTCCATGTTCCCCGCAAATCCCGAGCTTAAGAGAAGGATTCTTACCTCTGCCTTTATCCACAGCAATTTTCATCAACTGGCCAACACCATCACGGTCTATTGCCTTAAATGGATCTTTAGGTAAAATACCCTTATCAATATATTCCGGCAAAAATGTTCCCGAATCATCTCTGCTATATCCAAAAGTCATCTGTGTCAAGTCATTTGTGCCAAAGGAGAAAAATTGAGCTTCCTCTGCAATCTTGTCTGCAGTTAAAGCTGCCCTGGGGATTTCAATCATTGTTCCAACCAGGTATTCAACATCAACACCTGTTTCTTCAATGACACTCTTTGCTGTACCAATAATTATTTCTTTCTGCATTTGAAATTCTTTAACAGTACCAACCAGCGGCACCATGACTTCAGGATTAACATTGACGCCCTCTTTCTTTAATTGGCAGGCAGCCTCAAAAATAGCTCTAGCCTGCATTTCTGTAATTTCCGGATAGGTTACTCCAAGCCTGCACCCCCTGTGACCAAGCATTGGATTAAATTCATGCAGTGATTCTACCTTTGTTTTTATATCATCAAAGGTAACACCCATCTCCTTTGCCATTTCCCTCTGGCTCTCTTCTTCGTGTGGTACAAACTCATGGAGTGGTGGGTCAAGCAACCTGATTGTTACACCATACCCTTCCATGGCCTTTAGGATACCATAAAAATCCTCTCTTTGCATGGGCAACAACTTTTTCAGTGCTTTTTTTCTATCATCTATACCATCTGAAAGGATCATCTCCCTCACAGCTTTTATTCTGTCTCCCTCAAAAAACATATGCTCCGTTCTGCAAAGACCAATTCCCCGAGCACCAAAATTTCTTGCCCTTTCAGCATCATGGGGCGTATCAGCATTTGTCCTCACATCGAGCTTTTTTATTTCATCTGCCCATTCCATTATCTTTCCGAAATCTCCGGAAAGTTCAGCTTCCATAGTATTAACCTGTCCAAGCATCACTTCACCGGTTGAACCATCAAGAGAAATGAAATCTCCTTCATTAATTAACTGGTCATTTACCTTTATTGTTCTGGCTGAATAATCTATATCAAGCTCTCCACAACCGGAAACACAGCACTTACCCATACCCCGTGCAACTACTGCAGCATGAGATGTTGTTCCGCCTCTCTGTGTAAGGATTCCCCTTGACGCAGTCATTCCCTTCAAATCTTCAGGGGAGGTTTCAATTCTAACCAGAATAACATCTTCACCTCTGTCATTCCATTCCTCTGCGTCATCAGCGTGAAATACCACTTTCCCTGTTGCTGCACCGGGAGACGCGGCTAAACCCTTTGCTATAACATTTCTCTCTCCATTCGGATCAAAGGTGGGATGCAATAACTGATCCAATGCTTCAGGTTCTATCCTCAGTAATGCTTCCTTCTTATCAATTAGACCTTCATCCACCATATCAACGGCTATCTTAACAGCTGCCTGGGCCGTCCTTTTTCCCGTCCTTGTTTGCAGCATCCAGAGTTTTTTATCTTGTATTGTAAACTCAATATCCTGCATATCCCTGTAATGCTTTTCAAGTTTTTGATAAACTTTTTTCAGGTCACTATAAACTTCAGGCATACACTCCTCAAGTGAAAAGAATTTTTCTTTTCTCTCATTCTCCGGTATACTGTTATCCTTTGCCCATAGCTGGGAGCCCTCTAATGTTACCTGTTGCGGCGTTCTAATCCCCGCGACAACGTCCTCACCCTGGGCATTTATTAAATACTCACCATAGAACCTGTGGTCTCCATTTGCAGGGTCTCTTGTGAAGGCAACACCGGTACCGCAATCTTCACCCATATTACCAAATACCATTGCCTGCACATTAACAGCAGTTCCCCAGCTACCATCATAATTATTCATCTTCCTGTATATAATTGCCCGCTCATTATTCCAGGATTCAAAAACCGCGCTAATTGCTCCCCATAGTTGTTCATGCGGATCATCGGGAAAGTCTTTACCCAATCTTTCTTTAATTTTTGCCTTAAACCTGACAACGAGCTCCTTCAAATCATCAATATTGAGATCAAGGTCTTCGGATACACCTTTCTCCTCCTTGATTTTATCCATAATTTCTTCAAAAGGGTCAATATCCTCTTTTTTCACGGGCTTCAGGTCCATAACTACATCGCCATACATCTGGATAAATCTTCTGTAAGAGTCCCATGCAAATCTTTCATTTCCCGATTTTTTTATTATGCCCTGAAGGGTATCTTCGTTCAGTCCAAGGTTTAAAACAGTATCCATCATACCGGGCATAGAAACCCTTGCTCCGGACCTGACAGAAACTAAAAGTGGATTTTGAGCATCACCGAATTTGGCACCCATGATTTTTTCTACTTTCTTTAACGCGTTATCAACCTCTTTTTTCAGGCCATCGGGATAATTCTTATTATTTTTATAATATTCATTACAGACATCAGTTGTAATTGTAAATCCTGCAGGTACAGGTATTTTTAAATTGGACATCTCTGCAAGATTTGCCCCTTTACCACCGAGAAGGTTTCTCATCTCAGTCTTTCCATCAGCACTGCCACCACCAAAATTATAGGCTCTTTTTGACATATTTAACTCCTATATTTATCAAAAATATTATTTATTATCAAAAGAAAAAGTAAAATATAAAAATCAATTCCCAATTGTAAAGATTTTTTTCTTGCCTCAGGTATATTTCAAAGAAATTAATATATTCTGCATATTTCTGCTTTTATTCTTTTAATTAAAACAAAAATGGTTAAAATTTTAAAAAAACATACATTTTAATTGACAAATTTTAATATGTTTTTTCAATGGTAAATCCTGGTGGTTATAGAGAGGGGGAAATACCTGTTCCCATTCCGAACACAGAAGTTAAGCCCCTCATCGCCTATGGTACTGCATTGGAGACGATGTGGGAGAGTCGGACGTTGCCAGGACATGCAATTATAATTATCATAAAAAGCGGCAATATTTATTGCCGCTTTTCTTATTATTGGCTACACTTACAAAACCACGCTTTTTGAAGTGTTCATAAAAAAAGCCCGGCAAAAATACCGGGCTTTTATTTTTAAAAATTAAATATCGATTTCAGGTTACTACTTCTTTTTGGCCACAAAACCAGTAATACGTTTCTTAAGGCCCCTGCTTTCCACCTGATAAACAACTTCACAGTTCTGCTCATTGTCATATGTTTCCTTAACAATGGAGCCACCTTTTACAAAACCGCTAAACTCCTTAGCAACTGCAATACCAGTTGACTGGGCATCAGCCATTCCTGAAGCACCTTCTATGGCAGCTCCAACAAATTTTTCAATAATTCTCTTTTGAGCCATTATCAGAGCAGCTTCTTTTGCAGTTGCACGTCTCTGATACTTGTTTGTCAATCCTTTCTTAGGAACACCAACAGCCTTTACTCTAAATGTATTAGAATTAACCCAACCTTCAGTAACATATGTTTGTCCGCCCTTTATCTGGGACCTGCTAACGCCACATGAGATCAAAGCTACAGCAAATACTGTTATTGATAATAGAATAAAAGATTTTTTAGCCATTCAAAAATCCTCCCTTAAAAAAAATTTTTAATTTTGCCAATTAATAATAATATAAATCCTTATTATTTTAACCAAAGAGATGAAATATTGCATATGTATTTCAAACCCCTGACAATTAGGTAACATAATAATAATAATTTTAAGTAAAGTCAACTTAAAATTGATTTTTTTTAATTAATCTTCAGTAACCCTGCTAAACGAAATTCCTAGAAAAATCGATACTATTACAATATTCAATACAAACCAAAATGAATGTATATCTATTAATTTTCTCCAATTACTTATTAGGGCAGAACCCAACCCTGAGCCAAAACCAATAATAATAATATCAATATATTTAACGAAAATATTGGCAATTTTGTCAGAATAGTTCTCAGAGGATGTAACTTGTGTTATTTCAAATCTCTTTTTTATTATTGGTAAAACAAAAAATACTATGACAAAAAATATGGATGAATTTGTAATCCAATGGGTAATAACTGCGGGAATCAAGTAGCCAATAAGTGAAGAAATTACTAATATAATTATAATAATTATAAGTGAATAGTTGCCCTTAATTTTGTCCCAATAGTTTTTTAAGTAGGGTATAACGTTCTTTAGTTCATCTTTAGTGTATTCATCTTTAGTTAAAAACAGGTTCACATAATAACTTGCAATTAATATTAACAAAAAATATATTATATATATGAATATTTCCATATTTTTAGCTTCCCCTCATAATTTTACTTCATGTGTTATTTGATATAATCAAAACAAAAAGTCAACTAATTTTGATTATTTTTTTATATTAAGTTAATTTATGATTGAATTATATAATAATTAATTTAATATAATTTTCAAACAACTGAAAAGGCTGTATGTATGAAAAGAATAATAATATTCTATATAATATTTGTAATTGCATCATGTTCCTCATGTTCAAAAACGATAAAAGCTCCAAAACATAAGATATCAACGGGCTGGCTTAATCCTCATACATATATTGTAAAAGTTTCAGGGGTAAACCTATCCAATGCTATTAATAAGGCAAAGCGTAAAATTCTCAGGGATATAGTTTATGTTAGAATGAGAAGTAACAGTATGTATACCGATATAGTTAAAATCAAGAAAGAATTTAAAACTCCTTTAGAAAGGGGAAGGGTAATTAATAAAAGAAAACTCCCCGAAGGAGTTGAAATCCATTTTAAAATCAGGGGAAAGGGGCTCAGGGAAAAATTTGAACGAAAATAATATTCCCATGATATTTTTTCACACCTTTACTTTATTATGACCCTTCTTCCTGCCATCTTTAATCTTCCACGGCAATATAAATTTACTGATTCAGGTAAAATTTTACACTCCTCCTTAATTATTCTTAAAGATAAACTCTTTATGTCATCATCTTCAAAAACCGGTACTGCCCGCTGCATAATAATTGGCCCCGAATCTATTCCTTCATCAATAAAATGACTTGTGCATCCCGTTACCTTAACCCCGTAGTCCAGAGCTTTTTGCTGAGCATTTTTACCAGGGAAAGAAGGCAGCAGGGAGGGATGAATGTTTATTATTCTATTCTTAAATATCTTAATGAGGTATGGAGAAATAATTCTCATGTATCCTGCGGTAACAATGAGATCGGTTTTATACTTCCTCAGTACAACCAGCATTTCTTTTTCACACTCTTCTCTTGTTGAGTAATTATCGGGGTTAATATAAATTGGCTTAATTCCAAATTCTGTTGCCTTTGTTAAGGCCTGTGAATTTTCATTATCTGATATTAGAATTCCCGGCTTTGCATTAATATCTCCACTGCAAATCTTCCTGGCAACTGAAGAAAATATTATTCCCTTTCCAGAAACAAGAAATGATATTCTTTTATTAAACACCTTTATCCTGCATTCTTCCTAAAGCATGTCAATGGGCATTAAAGATATCTTCATTAAATACTCATTTTTTTCAGTTCCTCATCATCAATGGGATGAGTGCTTTTTATTTCTTCCAGTAAGATCCCTTTTTTAAACAGGAAAATTTCTCCTTCATCACTTTTAACTTTTCCATATCTTGAAATTATCGAGCTTATTAAATTTTTATCATTCTCCACCAGTTCGCCCTTCACAAATACATTTGGCCCGCTAAAATTAGGTTCAAAAAAGTAATTGGCCATATCCATGTATTTTTTAAGATTATTACTTTCTTCCTCATTCCTTGAAACAATAATTTTTGTACGCGGTGAAATCCTGAAATTTCTGCCGATTGTGATGAAATAAAGATCGGCAGGAGTATAATCTTCATGGTTATCCAAAAGGTCTTTTACCCTTTTGGAGATAAAGGCGTCGGTAAAAAAGCACCCGCCCGCCGGGGATGAGAATTCCTCTATATTGTACTTCTCCGCCAACTCCATTTGCATCTTTCTTGACCTGCCATTAATGTCAAAAAGCTTTTCCCTGATAACAATTCCATTCTCTTCAACAACTGTAGGTTTTAAAAGCTTTGCCGAAAGCGGCCTTAATAGCCTGCCTTTTAATTCAGTTTCATTTACAATATGATTAAGGGTATCTTTCATTTGAGACATTGGCCGTTGCCCAACGACTTCTCCTGTTGCAATAAAATCGGCACCGGTTTCTTTCATTAATTCTATTGCCTTCTTAATGAAAAAAATCTTACAGTCAATACATGGATTTAAATTTTTGCCATAACCATGGGGAGGGTTTTTTACCATTTCAAGATAGTCCCTGTCACACCTGTAAAACGATAGTTCTATGCCGTTTTGTTTTGCAATTATTGAAGATTTAAGCTCCTGTGGATCAAAATCGGGAGCTACAAACGGAAGGATACAGTGAAATCCAATAACCTCGATTCCCTGCTCTATTAAAATCTTTGCGGCTAGTAGGCTGTCAAGGCCGCCAGAATATAAAACTATCCCCTTTCCTTTACCCATTATATTTCTTTATGATTAAAAAGTTGAACAGATACAGTTTCCCCGGCTTTTACCAAACCAACCTTTTCGGGAATTATTATGAGACAATTCGCTATGCTCATCGATTTTAATATTCCAGACCCCTGGGCACCCGTAGTTGACACAAAAAGTTTTCCATCTTCTATTTGAAAAACTCCCCTTATATAATTTCTCCTGTCCGGTTTTTTTTGTATATCCTCTTTTAGAATTGCATTCACCACGGGTTTTTCAATTTTTTTCGCACCCATGGATTTTAAGATTGCCGGCCTTACAAATTGAATAAAGGATATCATTGTTGATACTGGATTTCCCGGTAATCCAAAAAAGAGTTTATCGTCAACTGTTCCAAAAACTACAGGCTTGCCCGGTTTCATCTTTACTTTTTCAACTTTTATTTCTATTCCAATTTTATCAATCACCTCTTTAACAAAATCATATTTACCCATTGAAACTCCACCGGTTGCAATTACAATATCATTTTTTAAAGCGTCATTGATCTTTTGATATGTATCATCAAAAGTGTCCCTGGCTATACCTAAATATTTGGGCATGCCGCTGCATTTTTTTATTTCAGAATATAAAGTGTAGGCATTGCTGTTTCTAACCTGGCCTCCTTTCATCTCTTCACCAATATCAATAATTTCATTTCCCGTTGAAAGGATTGCCACACGGGGTTTTCTAAAAACTTTCACATTTTCGTAGTTTAGCGAAGCAAGGAGGCCAAGCTCTGCTGAGCCAATATGTTCTCCCCCGGTGAGTACACATTGCCCTTTTGAAATATCCTCACCGGCGAATCTTACATTTTCATTTTTCTTAATATTTCTATAAATTTTTACAAAACCATTTTCCTCGTCCGTGTCCTCAACAGGTATCACTGAATCAGCTCCGGCAGGCATTGGAGCACCGGTCATAATTCTTATGGCAGTATTTGACTTTACCTCTTTATCTTTGTAGTCTCCTCCCGCCTGTATCTCGTCAATTATCTCAAGTTCAACGGCATTATCTTTTTCGGCACCGCCTACATCACCTGAAATAATCGCATAACCGTCCATTGCGGAATTTTTAAATGAGGGTATATTAACATTTGAAAAAACATCTTCATATAAATATCGTTCAGAAGCCTCAAAGATTGATATTGATTCATCACCTTGAGGTTTAACTGAATCAAGAATTATTTTTAATACATCCTCAACAGGGACCATGTTTTATAAACCTGTACTTTTAACTATTATTTACCTACAGCTAGCAAATGTTTATAATATCTCACTTTGTCAAGGATTTTTAAAATCTTTGATAAAACCAATAAAATAATTATTTTATTCATTTTTACTTGAAAAAAAGATGTGCCTTCTAAAGATTGCCAATTAATAGATCTTAATGAAATTGACTCAGCCTGATATAAAAAAACAGAATTGATAATTCCATAGAGAAGTTAATTTAAAAACAGGGGTTAAAGAATGAATGCACAACAGCCATATAAAGAAAAGTATAATGAACATTTAATACTATCCGAAGATGTTCTCAATGAAGAAAAGGAAGCAGAATTTTTCAAGCTAATCAGAACCAGGATTAAAGAAATCAGAAAAATTCTAAAGATGACACAAAGAGAATTTGGAGAAACGGCCGGCATCGACAGGCGGTATGTGGCAAAAGTTGAATGCGGTTCGCAAAATCCGTCATTTAGGTTTCTCAGAAGTATCTCGATTAAACATAAAATATCTTTAGATTGGCTGCTATATAATGTTGGCAATATGTTTATTAGAATGGGCGATTAAATAGTAAATTTAATTTAAATCCACTCAATTGATTTACTGTCTTTTATTTGCTTAACCTCAATACAATTTAACTCTAAGAGCCTTTCCAATTCAAGGGATACCGTATCAGTATTCATTCCCGTGATTTCAGATATATAATCCCCTATTTCTCTTAATACCGATTCTTTACCATCCCCTTTAGTACATTTATTTCCATTGAGGAGATCTTTTTTTATTAATTCCTCAACAAACTTAAAGGATTTGATACCGCTTATAGTCTCATATTCCAGTTTCGAAAGTTCTTCCCCGTTTTCAAACTTTTCCATGATAAATTTTATGGCGCCATCAATTTCACTATTAAAATTCATCACTATTCTATCAACTTCTTCATGTGATAAAAATTCCGATTCACAAACAGACTGGTTTGCATCATACTTATCCCAATCATCTGTAAAAATCTTTATACCATATTCTGAATATTTCTCTCTAACCTCAGTACCGGGAAAGGGAGCTAAAATATGATAGCCATAACTGTTGCATAACTCTTTGGCAAAAGCCATTGTCATATTTGCAGTTTCCCTGGTCTCGCCGGGCAATCCTAAAATATATGATGCCATTACGCCAATTTTTGCATTTTTACATTGCTCAATTGCTTTTTTAACCGCCCCAAGAGATATTCTCTTATTGATTTTATCCAGTATCTTTTGATCTCCAGATTCAATTCCAAAACAGAGGGTAGTGCAGCCAGCTTTTTTTAATACCTGTAAAAGTTCCTCCGTCACCGTGTCAACCCTGGCAAAGGCAGTCCATTTATGTTTAATGCCCCGTTTTATTATCTCATTACAGATTGTTATACATCTCTTTTTGTTCGAAGTAAAGAGGTCATCGGCAATATTGATCTGCTTAAACCCAAGTGTTGACAACCTTTCAAATTCATCTACCACCCTTTGGACATCATAATACCTGACCTTTTGTCCCACCATCTTACTGCCAACACAGAAGATGCACTTAAATGGGCATCCCCGTGAAGTAATCATATTCACTGATGTACCAAGTGCTTTATATTTACTCAACTTAATAAGAGACAGCTCAGGACCGGGCAGAATATTTATATCATCGATAAGAGGCCTGTCAGCGTTATGAATGATGTTTTCTCCCTCTCTAAAAGAAAGGCCCCGTATTTTTTTAAATGATCCCCCGTCGCTTATATTTTTTAAAAGCTCAATAAGGGTTAATTCTCCCTCTCTTCTGATTATAAAATCAACATGTTTGTGATCTTTTAAAATATTGTGAGCATCAAATGTCACATGGGGGCCGCCCATTACTGTAATAATATCAGGCTTTAAAGATTTATAATCCCTGAGAATATCTATGGACTTATTTATATTCATTGTAACACCATTGGC
>JBHPHB010000078.1:0-13033 GCA_042569985.1 Spirochaetota bacterium
ATATGATTATGAAAGAATGGAGGTGGCAAGGCATATGTCCATGGTGCCCCAGTTTTTTGAAAGTATAGTCTCTTTTACCGTGGGGGATTTTATTTTAACCGGACGTTTCCCCTATAAAAATTTCTGGGATGTAAACAGCGCGGAGGATTTAGCGGCAGTTGAGGAGGCCCTTAAGATAACGGACACTGAACATTTAAGGGACAGGACTATCACAGAGCTTTCCGGGGGCGAACTTCAACTGGTTGCAATTGCCCGGGCCCTTGTGCAGAACCGTGAAGTAATTCTTCTTGATGAGCCCCTGTCCAGCCTGGATTTAAGCCATTCAGTTCAGATAATGGACATTCTCCACAGGCTCAATAGTGAAGGTTCAACAATACTTATTGTTTTGCATGATATAAATATAGCTTCCGATTATTGTTCAAGGATAATAGCCCTGAAAGAAGGCAATATTTTCTGCGACGGTAATCCGGAGGAGAGCATAAAAGAAGAAATAATGAACGGTCTGTATAATACAAACTGTTCGGTTAAGTTAAACCCGGTTACAGGGAAACCCTACGTTTTCCCCCACCCGGGATATGGTGTGTAAGAAGTTCAATGTTCAAAGTTTAAAGTTCAAGGAACTTAATCAAAATTAAGATTTATCTGTTTCAAGATGACAATACTTTGAACCTTAAACCTTGAACTGAAACAGGAGGTTTCGCAATGATAGATATATTTAATAAGGGCGGTCCGGTGATGTATATAATACTTATCTGTTCTATTGGAGCACTGGCTGTTACGCTTGAAAGGGCGGCATATTATTTAATGACCAGGGGCAACTACAGGGTATTCCTTATGGAGTTGAAATCCATTATTAAAAAGGGTAATGTGGCCGGTGCCATTGAGTTTGCCGGTAAGTCTAAGAACATTATGGGGAAAATTGCCCGCAATTATCTTAATAACTATACTTTTAGCAAGGATAAGCTTGAGGAGATAATGTACCAGACAGGCAGTGAAGAGGTTAAGAAAATGGAAGTTCGACTTCCCGTACTGGCTGCCATAGCGCACCTCACTCCGCTTTTGGGGCTGTTGGGAACTGTACTTGGAATGATAATATGTTTCCAGGAAATCTATTCTCTTGGCGGCCAGGCAGATGTAACTGCACTGGCCGGGGGCATCTGGAGGGCCCTGTTAACAACTGCATTCGGCCTCATCGTTGCCATACCGGTAACAGCTGTTCACCATTATTTTGAGAGCCTTGTAAACAACAGGTCCGATGAGATGCAGCACCTGGTTACTGAATTAAATATTGAGTTTTCACATGGGGCAGGGGATGAAGCCGTTTAGGAGAAAAGCAAAGCCCACAATAAAGATGGACATGGCGCCATTACTTGATGTAATGCTCATGCTCCTTCTTTTCTTTTTGCTCACATCATCATTTTTGAATCCCAGCATACAGCTGAAACTTCCAAATGCCAGTAACAGGGACAGGGTTGAAAAGAGGGACATTGTAATTTCCGTTGATAAGAATGAAGTAATATATTTAAACAGGAACAAAGTGAATATTGAGGATCTTTCATCACTGGTAAAAAAGGAATTATCCATTTCGAAAGATAAAAGGGTCATTTTCCGCGGTGATGAAAAGATTATTTTTAAAAATTTCATCAGGATAATGGATATCTTGAAGCAATCAGGGGCAAAGGAGATAAATATTGCACATGAAAAAGGTAAATAACATTATTGTAAAATTGGGTTTAATGCGGAACTATATATTAAAAAAGCCCAATACATTAATGATGTATACAATAGTATTTTCAGTTTGTATCCATTTGTTTGTCCTTATGCCGGGCAATTCAGGGGCTGTTTCAATGCCGGCAAAAAAGGGAAATACTACCCTTATTAATTTTACACTGGATGACAGTGATAATGTGAACAGGAATAATGCCTTCGAAAAGAAAAAGAATGAGAAAGTAAAGAACGATCCGGATAAGAAGGGGGAAGTTTCATATTCAATAAGGCTGGTATCATCTGTAAGGAGCAACTATATGTCCAAAAAGGGATATCGTGGTTCACTTTCTCCCCGGGAGGTGACAGTTGCCGTGGAAACATATGTGCAGAAGCTTAGAAAGAGAATTGAAAGGACAAAGTATTATCCCCGGATTGCCAGGAGGCTCCGTTATGAGGGTATTGTTAAACTCAGGTTTACTCTCAGGAGGAACGGCAGGCTAAAGGGACCCGTAAATATTGTTAAAAGCTGTGACCACGATATTCTGAATAAAGCGGGAATTGAAACAGTACATACGGCCAATCCCTTCTTACCTTTTCCCGATAGGGTTAAAGAAGATGAAATGACCTTTACCTTAGATATTGATTATGACCTCAGGCGGCTGTAATTGGGCTATCTTCAAATACCAGTACAAAAAACCAACAAGCGGGGCAACTGATCCATAACAAAAAATCCGAATTTATTGAAAGAGATTATAATAATACTAAAATGTTTATTGAAAAATTGTAATATCACTAACAATTATTTAATTGTAGGTTTGCCAAGACAATTACCGATATTGCATTTGTTATGTAATATCGGTTTAATAATTTTTTTCTTTGAAAAGTATCTCCATGCCTTGTTTACCTCTGCTCCAGTCCAACCTTCTTTTTTTGATGTTTTTACAACATTACAATCATCAACAAGAATTAGAGTATCTTTATGACTTAATTTAACCATATTCATTATATCTTTTTTTGGTATCTCGCCTAAATGGCCACCGTCAATATGAATAAGATCAAATTTAAAATCGGGGTTGTCTTTATAAAATTGTGGTACTGTTTTTAACGAGTTGCCGCAAGTAATGTTAAACCTATCTTTAAATATACTTTTAATATATTTTTTACTTTCATAATAATACTTATGAGTACACAAATCAAATGACCAGAGTTTAGCTTTTTTGTTATTTAATAAAAAGGTGATTGAAGAATGACCGGCATTAAAACCAATTTCAGCAATGTTTTTTATTTTATTACTTTTGACTAAATCTACCAGGCATTTATGCCTCTCTGGAAAAAGATTGGTATGTCCTTCAACAATCTTATATTTTTTTAATAATTTATTTAAATCATCATAATATTTACTGGTAGATTTTTTGCAGCCAAAAGCAGTAACGCCAACGACAATACAGAAAACCACGACAGTTGCTTTGAATATAATTAAATTAAAACTTTGAGAATTGAATTTCATAATCTTTATCTAACTGATAAGTGTTTTTGATAATTTACTAACTATATTAATCATATATATTTTAATTTCTTTTTTTTGCAATGAAAATATCAATGGACTTTTCAATATTTATAAGATATTGTTTGAAATATACTTATGTTGACATTATTCATATGCTAATATAGATTTGTTAAACTATTAAATCAGGAGTTTACACTTGTTTAAATCCTTAAGAGTTCAGATAATTCAGCCCTGCATGGCAAGGTGCAAATGGTGCGGCACCTGGAAGAAGAATGATGTTTTCAGGTTGCTCCAGGAAAAGGGTATTTCTAATTCCATACATGACTTCTACCTTTCAGCAGTTAAGAAGTTCAGGCCCGAATCCATTAATGTTTCCGGAGGAGAACCGCTTCTCCTTCCGGGCATTGGGAAATATATGTCTTCCCTGGCTGAATTTGTGGACCGCAGAATATATCTCTTCACGTCATACCAGTTTCCCCAAAGAAGGCGGGAAAATCTGGATCTTGCCGATATGCCCTGGGATAAGATTACCCTTACACATACAACTGCCGGATTTGATAAAGATAAGTGGCTTGATATAACAGAAGGATTTCCCTTTGATCAGTATATCAGAAACATAAAGGAATTGTCAAAATCCCCCTGGAGAAAGCATGTGAAGTTCATCA
Organism: Spirochaetota bacterium; assembly: GCA_042569985.1. GTDB lineage: Bacteria > Spirochaetota > UBA4802 > UBA4802 > UBA5550 > JBHPHB01. The sequence continues at coordinate 3,880 of JBHPHB010000078.1, forward strand.
TAAACCACGAGAATATTGATGACGAGCTAAAGAGGTTTTCAAAACTCATTGCACCGGATGATTCCTTTGGCATTAGCCTTAAGCTTATGAACAACCAGGCAGGTAATTTCGGGAAGAAAGAGATTAAGCGCACAAAGGATTGGGTACTTGGTCAAATCGATAAAAGGACTGTTGACCCCAAGGGGAAACTAAAGGTAGATACAAAATTATTTGGCGAAGAGGCAATAAAGGGCTTTTTAAAAGGAGATAAAGGGAAATCATGCCCATACAGGAGTTCGCCCCTGGAATTGAGGTTTGCCCTGTTTAAGCAGGCTAAAAAAGGTGTAAAACTAAAATACAGGTTTTGCCCGCATTTCCCGTCAAATAAATATTTTGTTTACAAAATTGGAAAAGATAATATAGATGATATTGAAAATGAATTTAACAATAAAAGCTGGCATAAATGGTGTTCAAAGTGCCGTTTAAAGTTATATGTGAATTAAAAAAAATTTAAATTATATTACGTGAAATGAAAAAAAGAATCCTTTTGATATTAACAGAATTTCCACCGCGAATTGGCGGGATGCAGACCCATGCAATAATGCTTTCCAAAAGGCTTGTTGAAATGGGCAGTACTGTTACTGTATTTACATACAGGCCCTCTGGAAATTTAGATGAATGCAGGGATGTTGATAGCGAATTTTCCTTCCCCGTGCACAGGGTCCTCTCCAGGATAGTGTATTTCAGGAATATTGAATTACTTCTCAGGGGCATCAATGATTTTGATCCCCATATAATTTACAGCAGCACTGTCTTTTATGGCATACTGGAAAAGTTGACCGGAGTACCCGTGATCTGCAGGTCCGTGGGGAACGATATATTGCGTCCGTGGATTGCCTATCCCTATAAAATTTGCTCATCACTTTTATCAAGCGCAAAAATTGAAAGACCAATATATGATTTTTATAAAAAGATGGATAAGCCCGAACGAATTGAAATCCTTTTAAGGGAAAAGAGGCTAAACCTTACGGTTGATTCGGCGAAATCGGCAACAAAAATTCTGGCTAACAGTAATTTTACCAGGGACCTGCTGCTTGAAGCCGGAGTTTTACCCGAAAGGATTCAACTTGTTGTGGGGGGGGTTGACACTTCGTTTTTTAAAAGGCCGCCTAAATTCAATAAGGATGAATGCAAAAACAGGCTTTGCCTGCCCCCCGGAAGGAAGATACTCCTCACAGTGTGCAGGCTTGTAGACAAAAAGGGCCTTGATTTTCTAATATCATCTTTTGCAGCTGTAAACCCTGCTAAGAAGAAGTGGCACCTCGTTATTGTGGGAAATGGAAGAAGGCAGAAAAGGTTAAAGAGAATGGCTGTAGATTTAAATGTCAGTGAATATATTACTTTCGTAGGTGCTGTTCCATATTCCGTGATGCCCCCTTATTACTGGGTATCCGATATATTTGTTCTTGCAAGCACTGTTTTCAAAGACCCCTCAACCGGCCTAAAGGACGCCGAGACCATGGGAAGGGTTTTATGCGAAGCCAATGCCGCCGGGCTGCCCGTTCTGGCCACTGAAAGCGGGGGCATCCCGTCTGTAATCACGCATGGCGATAATGGTCTCCTCTTTCTTGAGAACAGCAGGGAGCAATTTTACCGGAATATTAAAAGGCTTTTAAAAGACAAGCTCCTGCGCCGTCATTTGATTAACTGTGGTCTAAAGCGTGCCAGGGAGGAATTTGACTGGAAACATGTAATCGGTGAACACGAAAGGGCATTTGCCCTTGAGGAATTTGACAGGTCACAGGATGCTGTTTGTGTTTGATTAGAGTTTGTCTGCATACTCCGCTTCATAGGCCCCGGCTGCCTCAATTCCTTCTTTCTCTCTACAAAACAATATACCAATTATCCCCAAGATAAAGAAGACACTTGTGGCAATAATGGCGATCCTCTGGTTGCCACCTGTTGCAAGGGTGAGTGCTCCGAATGTCATTGGCCCCAGGATTGCCCCGATCTTTCCAGCAAATCCCCAGAAGCCGAAAAATTCCCCTGCCTTCGATTCCGGAGAGAAAAGGCCCACCAGCGCACGCGAAGCGCTCTGGCTTGAACCCAGGGCAATGCCGGCAACATTTGCAAGCATCCAGAAGGTTAATTTTGTCTCTGAAAAATATGCCCAGATAACTGTTACTACCCACAGGGTAAGGGTTATGAGGATTGTATTTTTTGAACCAATCTTATCCTGAATTAACCCAAATAAAAAAGCCCCGATTGAAGCTGTGATATTAACAACAATAATGAGGATTATACTTTCCTGCATTGAAAAGCGCAGGGTCTTAACGGCATATATGGCTGCAAATGTTATAATAACAGTTACCCCGCAGTTATATATGAGGAAAGTAACAAGGAATTTCATGAGCTCCTTAAATTTCTTTATATTCTGAAAAGTGTCATAGAGGCGTTTAAATCCTATTGTAAAATAGTTATATCCCCCGGGCATTTCCTCCCTTGACTTTCTCTCCTTAAGCCAGAGAAATGCGGGAATTGCGGAAATGGCAAAGAAACCTGCTGTTATTAGTGTGGCAAGCCTCACGGGAAGGGTTTTGTCTATGGTATCTTTCATTCCCATAATTACGGCCAGGCATATTGCCAGGGATATTAGCCCTCCCCAGTAGCCGAATGACCAGGCATATCCCGATACCTTTCCCATATCCTTGGTATATGCCAGCTCCGGAAGAAAGGCCGAGGCGAAGTTTTCACCCGCGGCAAAGCCGATATTTGAAAGAATAATAAGTATAATTGCAGGTGTAACATCCCCCTTTTTCACAAAGAAGAGCAATGCCGTGAATATTATACACATGATGTATGAACCAAAGAGGAATTTCTTTTTTGAACCTGAGAAATCAGCCAGGGCGCCAATAACAGGCCCGATTAGTATTACAGCTAAATATGATATGGGGATGGTTATGCTTCCCCAGAGGAATTCACCATAACCCTTTCCGTATATGCTTTCCGATACAACAACACTTACAAAGTATACATTATATATTGCCGTAATAATGATAGTGGTATATGCAGAATTTGCAAAATCGAACATGCACCATCCGAATATTTCTTTGAATGATGATTTTTGTTTCTTTTTGAAAAAGCTTTTCTCTGTCATTGAATCCGCCCCGGGGAAATGTCTCTGCCACTTGAAACTGATAAGATGCAAATTGCAAGATCTTTTTATGGACCTCACTTCCAATAACCTCTATTGTAACTGCCCCCAATACCCCCCGGAAGGGGGCTCCCAAGCACTTGGGAAACTCAATAATATAATTGTATTCAATTATAAATACTAAAATACTGTACTTTTTTAAATAAAATCTATAGTACCTATCGATATCTTTTTAGAATAAATAGAAGTCCTTCTCCGGTGTAGTGAGGTCTTTTTTTCCTTGACAATTTCTAACTATCAACTTGAATGGTAATTGTTAAATTTGTTCTTTACATTTTATGTGAGGAAGTTGGGTGAGAATCCCACGCTGGCCCGCAACTGTGATGCCCTTTCAGGGACAAGTCAGGAACTCATAATTAACAGGATATCCTCGAGGAAAGGGATTGTTAGCTATTTTTTGAAATAGATAATGCAAACACGCCTTGAGGGGCGTGTTTTTTTTTGCCCCTCCGTGCAGGAGATCAAACATTCAAATTCTAAAAATTAAAAGGAGTAAAACATGTATGTAAGTAGTTTTAAAACACAAGGGCAAAAAATTCAAAATTTTATTAAGAAAAACTTTTTACTTATTCTTACTATTGTATCAGCATTAATTGTTTCGGGGTGTTCAATTGAAGATCCTAAACACGGCTTTTCGGGTACCATGGTGGTTGCCACCGTTGCCTCTGACTGGTCAAGTGCTTCACATTCAGTGGTTAGCTATGATAAGCCAAGGATTTCAATAAATAATCTACTGCCTACTTTGACATCTGACATTACCATAACATCCCATGGAAGATACTTTTACCGCATTGAGCGTTTTTTTGCAGATAACATCACAAAATTTGACATAAATGCAACTGATACGCCAATATGGCAGTATTCAACAATGGACAGCAACGATATTGATGAGAATATAACATCATCGAACCCCCATAGTCTCATATTCGATAATGACACAAAAGCATTTATATTGCGCTATGAAAGTTCCAGGGCCTGGATTGTGGACCCATCTGCTGAAACAGAGGGTAGTTTTAAAATTGGCGAACTGGACCTTTCCGTATATAATGATGCCGATGGCAATCCTGAAATGACAGCGGGGATTATTGAGGGTAACAGGATATACATTGTTATGCAGCGAATAGGAAGATCCTCTTTTCCATATGACTATACAGGAACATCCTATGTCGCAGTATTCAATAAAGATAACGGCACGGAAATTGATACGGGAAAGGGCAGCGGCGGCCTCAAGGGGATTCCTTTGACATTGCATAATCCGCAAGTGGTCACCTATTATTCGGGCAAGCTGTATATATCCTGTGTAGGTGACTACAACGCTTCTTCACCTGACAGCGGTATTGAAGTAATAGACACGTCCGACTTTAATTCCACAACAATTGCTTCAGGCACTATGGTTATGGATGTTGAAATAGCTTCCGATATAAAGGGTTATTTTATTGAATATATTGAATGGGGAAATAGCAACTTGAGGTCCTTTAACCCTGCCAGCGGAATAATTAATTCGGAAAACATAGGCGACATCGGAGGCGGCGACTGGAACCTCAATGACATTCTTATTGATCCCCATGGATATCTGTGGGTTGGTGATGCTTCTGTGAATCATTCAGGGGTATATGTAATTGATACAGCGTCAGACACCCTTGATGAAGGCCCCATTTCAACAAATTTAAATCCCATGAAGTTTACTCTCTGTGAGAATTAGGTGAAAATATATTTTAAGTAAGGTTTTATGTTTTATCTTAAAAAAATACTGGTCTCTAATCTTTTTTTTATAATCTTTATTCTATCCCCGGCTTCAATTCTAGTTGCCGGGGATAGGAATTTTTCTTTAGGCAGGGTCATTGTTACAGATTCGTCTGATAAAGAAAATGTCAGGACGGGAGATGTATACAAGGGTGATGCCACTGGTTTTGTGTCAGAGATTACAAAAGACAGCTTTCAGGATAAAATTGAAAGCATATCAGATGTATTGGAAAGAGAAGCGGGGATACAGATCAAGCGTTCCGGGGGATTGGGGAGTTTTACCAGTGTAACCATGCGCGGCGCCTCAAACAAGCAGGTTCTTATTTATATTGACGGGGTGCTTGTGAATGATGCATCGGGTGGCCAATTTGATCTGAGTACCATATCATTATCGGATGTTGAATCAATTGAAGTTTACAGGGGGCTTGTCCCTTTAAACTTTTCCAGGTCCTCAATAGGGGGCATAATCAATGTACGGACAAAAAGGGCAAAGGGATTGTTAAATGCTGTTGTCAGTGCCGGATATGGCTCCTTTAATACAATAAAGGCAACGGGATTTATAAATCACAAACCCGGCAAGTTTGACTATGTAATGAATCTTGATTACCTGAGCAGTGATAATAACTTCAAGTTTTTATATAATAACGGTACTGAATATAACTCCCAAGATGATGAGTGGGTGAAGCGTAAGAATAACCGGTTCCACCAGGAGAATTTACTCACAAAACTGGGTTATGATTTTACAAAAAAAATTCGTCTTGAAATATCCAACCAGTTTTTTAATAAAAAACAGGGATTACCTGCCCTTGATAATGGAAAATATTCACCGTCAAAGGCATACTTGGATACCATGAGAGATATTCTAACCCTCTCAATCGGTATAAATGATGTTGGCCCTTTAAACTTTAATACTCTCAACAAGGTATCATACTTTCATAAAAATGAAGTCTTTGACGATTCCCTGGGAGAAATTGGTCTTGGCGTGAATAATCAAAAAAAGGAATATATCACTGAAATATACGGTTATAACTTTTTTCTGGAGTGGCCCACTATATATAATGTTTTGTCAATAATATTTGATTTTCAAAGACAGGAGTTTGACTCAAAGGACCTTCTGGGCGAAGAGGATTATGGAACGAGTTCCCGCAATTCTTACACCGTTGGAATAGAGGATACTGTCTATCTCTTTAAAGAAAGTTTAATAATCAGGCCTGCCCTGAGGTATCATTTTATTCATGATAACATGGAAAATGTGGAAGACCTTGGAACAGAAATAACTGAAGGAAGAAAACTGTCAAAAGGCTTTTTGAGCCCCCAGGTGGGTTTAAAGTATTGTCCCTTTAAGTGGATTAATTTGAAAACGAACCTTGCACGATATGTGCGCGAACCCAGCCTTTTTGAACTGTACGGGGACAGGGGATTCTTTTTGGATAATCCCGAATTAAAGGAGGAGAGGGGTATCAACTTTGATGTGGGTTTTGAGATAAATATAGAGAGGAAAAAGAAAATTCTACGGAGGATTTCATTCAATGGTGCATACTTCTTAAGCAATGTTGATGATATTATTACATATGTTTATGATTCCCGCGGTGTTGGCAGGGCTGTAAATATATCAAAATCTGAAATTATGGGGATTGAATCGGGTTTTGTTGTTGATATCATGAAATATATAAGCTTTTCATTCAATTATACATGGCAGAATGCAGTTAACAAAAGTGAAATTGATGCCTTCAATGGAAAAAAACTTCCCGGTAAGTTTGACCATTCCTTATATGGCAAGATTGAAGGTAAATACAGGTGGTTTAAATTATACCTGGAAACTTCTTATGACAATGGAATGTTCTATGATACTGCAAACCTGTATTCCGCAAACAACAGACTGGATTTTAATATTGGAGTTTCTGCCAAATTGTGGGATCTGACTTTGACTTTTGAAGCAAAGAACATTGGCAATTCACAATATGAGGATTTTCACAGGTATCCACTTCCTGGAAGGTCATTCTATGTTACACTGAAATATAATTACCTGGGAAAGGATGACGGGGAAAAGAAACCATCAAAAGATAAAAAGGATTTAACAGAAACAGGTAATAAGGGGATAAGGAAATCGGATACTGACAGGTAAAAGAAGGAAAATTATAATGGGTAAAATTACATTGATAACGGGCGGCGCAAGGAGCGGCAAAAGCACCTTTGCAGAAGAACTTTTAAAGGGTAAGGACTCCGTACTTTATATTGCCACTGCCATGGCCTCGGACAGTGAGATGAAGGAGAGGATCGGCCGTCACCGGTCAAGGCGAAATCCTAAATGGGAAACAGTTGAGGCCTACAAGGACCTGGGTGAATTGGTGAAAGCAAAATGTAAAGACAGGGATTATATCCTTTTGGACTGCATTACCCTGCTTGTTACTAATTTAATGATACTTGAAAACGATGTAAACTGGGATAATATTGATTCTAAGCTGCTCAATAAAATTGAAGAGGGAATAAAAGACGAGGTGGATAATTTTCTTGATGCCCTCAATGATTTTGAAGGGGAAGCAATAATTGTAACAAATGAGCTGGGCATGGGTATTGTTCCTGAATATCCCCTGCCCAGGTACTACAGGGATATTGCCGGTAAGATAAACCAGCAGATTGCCCGCGTTGCCCATGAAGTGTATTTAACGGTATCGGGCATTCCAGTGAAGATAAAGCCCCCCAAACCCGCGTTCTCAGGATGAGGTTGATGGCCCTTCGGGAAGCTTCGCTAGAAACGCAGGTACAGCGCCCTGAGCGTAGCGAAGAAGTGGCCTTGGGGTAGATGTGCCAATATGCGTTTGCCCCGGAGGGGGCTTTAAAGGGCAGATAAAAAAGAGGTCAAAGTACTATATGTTTAGGAGTTTTATTCTACAACTGCAGTTTCTAACAAGGATCCCCGTTCCCTTTAAGGTGAAATTTGACAGCAGGGCCTTTGCCCGGGGAGTAATATTTTCACCTGTCATCGGCCTCATTATCGGGTCCCTCCTGGGCGGGGTATACTTAATCCTGAACCTGGCAGATAATAAGGTGCTGGCAGTAATTTTCACTGTTGCTGCTGAAATATTTATCACCGGTGCACTGCATCTTGACGGCCTTGCAGATACATGTGACGGTATCTTCAGCAACAGGCCGAAAAAAGAGATATTAAAGATAATGTCCGATCCCAGGATAGGGACAAACGGTACCATTGCACTGGTCCTTTTCATTATAATTAAGATTGCATTACTCTATAGCCTTGGTGATATATATATTGTAAGATATATAATTGCCATGCCCATCATATCGAGGATGAATATTGCCTGGAGCGCCGGCATTTCTGCCTATGCAAGGAATGACGAGGGCATGGGAAAGTGTATTATTGAACATACCGGTATAAAGGAAATTGTTATAACAACTGTTATTGCCTTGATATTTGCCATTCCCTTTCTGGGAATAATATCAGCTGTTGTAATAATTGCATCAATACTATTTGTCATTGCTTTTACAGTGTATTTGAAAAAGAGGATAGGCGGCATTACCGGTGATGTTTTTGGTGCGGTTATTGAATTAACGGGAATTATATATCTTTTTACATTGTTCCTGGCTGAATCTATTGTGGGGACGGGGGTCATTGGTGCCTTTTTAATTTTCTGATGGTATAAAAATATAATTCAAAATGATGGAGTTCAAATGACGGTTTCACTTTTCAGACAAAAAGAATTGGAAGGGGTAAAAGGTATGGTTGAGATATTACTTATTAGGCACGGGGAGACTGATTATAACAGGAATGGTGTTATACTGGGCCAAACTGATGTGAGTTTGAATAAAAAGGGAATAGAGCAGGGGAAGGTTTTAAAAGATAGATTGAAAGATGAAAAGATTGATGCTGCCTATTCCAGTGATTTGAAGAGGTGTGTTGAGATATGCGATTTAATCGAATTTGACTGTGAGGTTAAGTCTTCCAAAAATCTCAGGGAAATGGATATGGGAGACTGGGACGGCAGGGATTTTAACCATGTTAAGGAAAAATTTCCCGAAGAGTATGAAGCATGGAAGAATGATTGGGTCAATTATCCTGTTCCCGGGGGAGAAAGCTTTATCGAAATGAGCAAAAGGGTACTTGCTGAATTTGAAAAGATTAGGAATAGCCGGGAAGAAGGTAAGATTGCAGTTGTTTCTCACGGCGGCAGCATAAGGACAATCCTTGGTCATTATATA
>JBHPHB010000079.1:0-13013 GCA_042569985.1 Spirochaetota bacterium
GAGCGAAACTCGGGGTCAGAGCGAAACTCGGGGTCAGAGCGAAACTCGGGGTCAGGGCAAAAATCGGGGTCAGGGCAAAAATCGGGGTCAGGGCGATAAAAGCGATAAAACAGCGAGAGCTGTTCCGGTTGCACAATTTGAACTTAAACGGGAGTATTTAACTTTTTCAGCTGTTCCCAATAGATTTTTCTTGTCTCATAGAAAAAATCCAGATATTGCTTTTTTTTATAATCGGGATAAGTCCAATCCCAGAACTCAAAATGCTTATCAGTATAAAAATATTCATTTTCAAGATAAATACCCTTTTTCAGATATGTCCGGTGATAATACATTTTACATGTGGCAAGAAATACATTTGAAAGGATTAAGTAACCGGGGTCGATGTTAACTCTTCTTTTATCTCCTGTAGTAAATTGTTTTTCAAGCTTGTTTGTAAATATCTTAATATCAGCAATACTCTCTCTATCAATAAGCTTTTTAAATGAAAAAAATGCCTTTTTTATTCCTTCCCCCATTTCCTTATAATATTCCGTGTGGACAAAGGGAATATCTTTAACATTTAAATCAATATCTCCAAATTTTTTTACGAGCACCTTCTCAATGGCTATAAGTAAATCATCTTCACCATAGAGAATTCCAATAAACAGCTTTGCCTTTTGGGGAATTTTAGGAACTGACATTTTCTAATACTTAAACATCCCTTTTTCGTAGATTACAACACTCCTGCCGTTTTTTAGAATTGCTGCAACTTTTTTATCCTCAGTATTTACAAGATCCCAGTGAAGAGCTGAGTCATTAAATCCAAGATCCCTTTTCTTTTTCGGGGTCAGAGAAGCAGGATTTCCCGAATAAGTATCGGAATAGGACATACCTATTGCAATGTGGCTATTGCCATAGCTGCCCCCAAAGTTTTCATCAAAAAGGGTATCAGCCATGAATTTATTGATTTTCGAAAACCTCTTATCCGTTAGGGAAAACTCACCAATCCTCTTTGCGCCATTATCCATCTTCACCATCTGATTCAAAAAATTATTCCCCTGTTTTGCACTTGCCTTAACAACATTGCCTTTTGTGAATTCAAGCTTGACGCCATTGACAAGGTTTCCGCTTTTGTAGGACGGCAGATTGGAATAGTATACTCCCTCCGTTCCTCTAAAATCCGGTGAAGTAAATATTTCAAAAGAAGGTATATTGTGGCCGGAAATCCCAATAAACTTACGCCTTTCTCCCATGGAAATCTTCAGGTCACATGATTTTGATTCCAGGTGCAATGTTTTTACGGACATGCTGTTTAGCCACTTTTTTATTTCAATGGAGTTATTAAAAATATCTTTCCATCTTTTCACAGGATCCTTATCGTTAAGGAAACATGCTTTGACAATCTGATTTTTGTACTCTTTAAAAGAAAGCCCGGCCCTTTTTGCAGGTTCCTCCGTGGGATAAGTACATAAAGTCCAACCAAACTGCCCCCTTTCCTCTCGTCTTTCCAAAATCTTTCTCAATGGTTTTCTGGCAACTGCAGATTCATTCATCCTCTTTGGGTCAATATCCTTTAAATGAGTTAATGATTCAGGTGCTGACAAGAAGATATTACCGTTCAACTCGTTAACAAGTCCAGGCTCCCACTTACCGATAAATGTTCTCTGCTTTTTATCGGAATATTCGAAGAAGTCCTTTTCCATTATGGGGCTCCCCAGGCTCCTGGCAACAACATTGAATTTTCTCTTCATAAGCTTCCTGAACATAACTTCGGCAAGCGGTAATGCCGGCAGGTCATAACGCACTAATATAACATCATAGGCCTTATAGGGTTTTGTCCGTGCTGTTTCCAGCCCCCATAAAAGGACATCAGCAAATTTTCCAAGTTGAGTTTTATTCAGGGCCATTTAGCACTCCTCTTTTTTTAAAATCAATTGAATTATAATATATAATATAATGTTAAATTCAAGTATTTTATCTGTTAACATCAAGGTTTTATTCATTTCAAATGGTAGAGCCAGCAGTTATTTATAAAAATTATATATATTTACATGTTCTGAATCCAGATAAATTATTTATCATAAACATGTCAATTGTATCGTTTTTTCATAGACAATAATATATAATATGTGGTAATAGTATAAATATTTAATTTAAGTTTTGAAAGTTAAAGTCAAGTAAAATGGCTAAAAAAAGAAAAATATTAGTTTTAAAAAACAAAGACATTAACACTCTGGACTTAAAAAGAGGGCTTAATGAGATTGGCTTTTCAGTATCAGAAACTACAATTTTAGACCAGGCAATAGATAAAATCGCAAAACTGAAACCTGAACTTATTATCGTTGATACAATACCGGGAGATGGTTTAATCGATTTAATTGTAAATGATAATGATCGCTTTAGCATTCCCATCATCTGCACATCAAATTCTTTAGATAACCGCACAACAGACGTCATCTGTAATGCAAATTTTTATGGCTGCATAAGCAAACCCATTGACGCAAATGCGCTTAAATTAAATATTGAGATGGCCCTGCATGGATTCGAAATCAATAAAGAGCTATCAATATTCAAAAATAATTTAGATGTCCTTGCTGACAACATACATGAAAGTGTATGGCTGCTCAACATTAATAATTTCGACCTCACTTATGTCAGCCCCGGCATTGAGAAAATCACCGGCTATAAAGTTGACGAGCTTTTATCAAAAAGTCTGGATGAATTATTCACCCCTAAATCCATTAAGCTTTTGAAGAATACTATCAAAAGAATATTTAAGGAACATAAAGAAGAGCCTATTTCAGAGAAAAAAAATATTCTCCTCAGTTTGGAGCAAAATCAAAAAGATGGAAACATATTACCCGTTGAGATAGATCTTCAATTTTCACCTGATAGAAATGGAAAAATAAATAATGTTTTGGGAGTAACAAAATATTATTCAAAAGGAAAAACTTCCGAGGATTCAAAAATCAGGTCAAAGGAGATGCTTCAGTGTTTATATGAAAGTGCTCCTCAAATTATAATGACAGTCAGTATTGATGGTATAATACTCTTTATGAATAGGGCATTTCCGGGATATAACATTTACGAAATTATTGGAACCAGCATTTATGAATATGTATCACGGGAACATCATGATGTGGTAAAAAAAAGCCTCTTTTCGGTTTATCAGAATAGAACCATTGAACATTTTGAAACAACGGTAAAATATCATGATAATTCAATATTATGGTTCAACAACAGTGTTGCACCAATATTATACCAGGAAGACGTTGCTGTTGCAATATATATAGCAAATGACATTACAGAACGCAAAAAAGCAGAAGAAGCTTTAAAGGAAAGTGAAGAGAAGTTCAGGATGATTTCAGAACAATCGCTTTTATGTATTATCATCGTACAAAACAATAAGCTTAAATATTGCAATAACACAGTTACAGATATTACGGGATATGCGGCTGAGGAATTAATTGCCAACGATTTCAACTTCTATATTGATAAGATATTTCACAAAGACAGACAGTATGTAAAAGATCAAATAAACAGTAACCTGGAGCAAGGAATTATTTTTTCCCATTATTCATACAGGTTAGTGACTAAAAATGGAAAATTAAAGTGGATTGATCAGTATTCTAAAAGGATAAATTATGAAGATGGAATAGCGGAAATGATAACGCTCATAGATATAACAGAGCAAAAGCGCGCGGAAGCGGAAATAATAAAGTCAAACAAAATTGAATCGCTGGGTGTATTTGCCGGTGGTGTTGCCCATGACTTCAATAACCTTCTAACAGTAATTATTGGAAACATATCACTTGCTAAGCTAAATGTTGACAAAGCAGACGAAAACTTCAATTTACTCACTGAAGCGGAAAAGGCATCTTTGCGCGCGAGGGGTTTGACACAACAACTTCTAACTTTCTCCAAAGGTGGTGAACCCATTAAAAAAGTCATATCCATGAAAAACCTTATTAAGGATAATATAAATTTTATCTTAAGCGGGTCATCCGTTAAATGCCATTATCACATAGCTGATGATTTAAAAAATGTTGAAGTTGATGAAGGTCAGATTAGCCAGGTAATCAATAACATTGTACTAAATGCGCGTCAGGCCATGAATGATGGAGGAAAAATCAAAATAGATGTTGAAAATGAAACTATTATTAACTCGGACAAGATTCCCGGGAAAGTCGGTGATTATATTGTAATTGCAATTAATGATGAGGGAACAGGTATTCCAAGAAAATATTTGAAGGATATTTTTGATCCTTATTTTACAACAAAACCCGGAGGAAGCGGACTTGGTCTATCAATTTCCCATTCAATTATTAGAAAACATGACGGTTTTATTCAAGTGGAATCCGATATAAATTCGGGCACTACCTTTAAAATTTATATTCCCGTTACAAATAAAGCTTTAAATCATATAAATTCAAATTTCAGGAATGACTATGCCGAAAAAGGCAGGATTCTCATACTGGACGATGATCATTTAGTATTGAAAGTTGCCAGCAAAATGACACAGCAACTTGGTTATGAAGTAGATACTTCTGATAACGGAGAAGAAACAATAAACAAATATAAACTTGCGAAAAAATCGGACAACCCATTTGACATTGTCATAATGGATCTTACAGTTCCCGGAGGTATGGGCGGCAAGGAAGTGATTAAAATTTTAAAAAAGTACGACCCCGAAATAAAAGCAGTGGTTTCAAGCGGTTATTCAAATGACCCCATTATGGCCAACTATGAGGAATATGGTTTCTCGGGCGTTGTAGTCAAACCATACCGGCTTGAGGATATAAGTGAAGTATTACAAAAAGTCATAAAAGTGTAAAATCCTTTACTCATTGATAATTTCATATTTGGGAAAATTGCGAATAAAATAATTGACTTGATAATATATCAATTTTAAATGAAATATATTCAAAATTGGGGGTCCCATGAGACTAACAGCTGCAGACATTATAAACAAAAAAAAGAATAACGAAAAGGTAACAATGCTCACCGCATATGACTATTCATTTGCAACAATTCTTGATGAAGCGGGTATCGACATACTCCTTGTTGGAGATTCTCTGGCCAATGTTATACTGGGCATGGAGTCAACAATTGAAATTTCCATGGAAGAGATGATCAACCACAGCAAAGCTGTAGTCATGGGGTCGGAAAAGGGGATGGTTGTTGGTGATATGCCTTACTGTGCTTACCAGGAAGATCCAAAAACAGCAGTTGCCGGAGCCAGGAGGTTCATTGACGATGCAGGCTGCCAGGCTGTAAAGCTTGAATGGTTTGACGGTGCCCTGAATGTAACAAAGGATATCATTAAAGAAAACATCCCTGTAATGGGGCACATAGGTTTTACCCCCCAGACTGCTGATAAATTGGGAGACTCAAAGGTTCAGGGAAGGGATTTTGAAACTGCAAAGAATTTAATTGACCAGGCTAAAATGCTTGAGGATATTGGCTGCTTCAGTATTGTCCTGGAATGTGTACCCTGGCAAATTGCTCAAATCATTACGGAAAAGCTAGGCATCCCCACTATTGGCATTGGAGCAGGGAAATTCTGTGATGGACAGGTGCTTGTTTTAAATGACCTCCTGGGACTTTTCAGAAAATACAGGCCGAAGTTTGTAAAAATTTATGAAGACATATACGAAAAATCTCTAGGTGCCATCAAAAGCTATATTGATGAGGTTGAAAAGGGAGTTTTCCCATCAGAAGACGAAAGTTTTTCAATGAAGGATGATGAATTTGACAAGTTGAAAGGCAGCATTTAGTTTAAACTTAACCCAATACACTTACTTTTCTACCTTCTATTTTAAGTTTTCCCTCACAATAGAGTTTAATCGCTAAAGGGAATGCCTCATGCTCAATCTCCAATCCCCTTTTCTTAAAATCCTCTAAGCTTTCACCCTCTTTTATTTCATTTACCCTCTGCAGTATTATGGGTCCGGTATCACAACCTTCATCAACAAAGTGCACAGTACATCCGCTGACCTTAACGCCATATTCCCACGCATCTCCATATCCGTCAGTCCCTGGAAAGCTTGGTAAAATGGCAGGATGGATGTTAATCACCCTGTTTTTATATTCATTTAAAATATTGGATGTGAGCAGCCTCATATATCCTGCAAGGACCACAAGTTCTATATCATGCTTTTTTAGGATATTAATTATTCCCCTTTCATGCTCATCCCTGCTGTCAAATTTTTTTGAATCAACATAATAATTGGGGATATTGTGATTTTCAGCCCTTTTCAGGCCAAAGGCATCCTCTCTATTAGAAATGACGCATTTAATCTCGGCTGGGATATATCCTGATTCTGTTTTATCAATTATTGACTGCAGGTTAGTCCCAGAGCCTGAAACAAGAACGGCAATAGCGGTTTTCATGGTTTTCCTCTTCTACAATGACATAAATAACTGTATGATATTGTTTTTTTAATAATAAATCATAATATCCGGGGACCTGTAGAATTTTTAAGATTTTATACTGCTTGTCAATGATAAAAGAAATAAAAAATACAATCTCCAGCTAACTTCAGGTAAGCATTAAATTATAATAAATTATAAAAATCTTTCTTGACTTTGTTAAATAAACATAATAAAATAATCTTTTTTAAAACAATAATCAGGAGTTATTTATGAAAAATAAGATTACAGTTTTCACATTGTCTCTAATTCTTACGGGAATATTTTCAATTTCATCATTTGCTGATGATTACGACAGGAGAAACAGAAGAAGAAGGACTTGCACAGAAGTGATCCAAAAAAAGGAAAGAAGGCTGCAAAAAAAATGCAGGAGAAAGTTCAACAAAAGAGGATGCATGCGTAAAGGTAGGGAGAAGCTACGTAGAATGCGCGATAATTGCAGAAGATGCAACAACAGGTACAAATTAGCAAGAAAAAGAGTTGTTAGAATGTGCAGAAGAAAATTTAACAAAAGTAAATGCCGCAGAAAAAAAATGACAAATGCCAGAGAAAGATATAGAAAATGTTTACAAAGGGCAAGTATAGTCCGAAAATGAAGAAGCGATTATTAAAAAAAAAGTCCCGCATTTGCGGGACTTTTTAGTTTAAATACAGTTAATTTTTTTAACATTTCATAATAATATAATCCATTTAAATTGTCCCCTGAACAAATCAAATTATCTGAATAATCATTATCCAATTAAAAAAATAACAAACTACAAGCCCCGGTTAATTTCAATTTTTATACTCAATTATTAAATATATTCTAGGATAAATAAATTTTATTTTTTAAGAAAAAATTATAGAATCGGTAAATTTTCAATTATTTTATCAACATTTCACGAAATTTGTAAGGAAATGTTCGTTTTTTTACAAATATTATACCGTCCGGACTGTTTTTTTCTTGAGTTATTTTTGACATGTGTTATATTGGCATCATTAGAAAATGTGGAAAATAATTACTAGCAACTTTGTCTATCACAGCTTATGAACTTATTCATAAGTAAATTGCCCAAAGATAATATTGGGCTTTAGGATGAACACTAATAAAGCTTGGATAGTAATCCCTATGGGTATAATCCCTGTGGGTTATTATATAAGGGAGTTATTTGCAAATTTGCGATAGTTCTCTAGAAAAAAAATTAAGTAAAAATGGAGGTCGTCTATGTTAACTTTTAATTCTAATGTTGGTGCAACATGTAAGCCATGTAATACTGTTGAAAAGGTTACTTTAGCTCCCGGAGCTAGCTGTACGTGTTCATGTTCTACAAGTTGCATATAAGGAAATGAAATTAACCGGGGCTTGTAGTTTGTTATTTATTGAATGTTCTATGAGCTTCTAAACAACAGGCCCTGGTTTAATTTTTACTTAATTATTAAATTTATATTCAGTATAAGAAATTTCATTATTGTAGCCGCATTAATTATAATAATTATCAACAATATAATTAACTTCATAATCAACTTAAAGATTTAACCTGGTCATAAATTATAGTAATAATGATATAATTATTACTCTACAAAATCTGAATTGATTATTCATGTAACAATACACTTGGATAAAAGTTTCGTTGATATTAATTATTAATTACATTTGAAATTGAGGAGAAATGATAATGGCAAAAAAAAATAAAGAAGAAATGACACTTGCTGAATTTAACGCAAAAGAAAGAACTAATGTAGGAGAAATCTTTAATTTTAATTCAAACATACAGCTTTCTCTTTATGCAGACTCCATTGGAGTGAAAGTTCCCGAATCATGTTACAGAGGAGTCTACTTATCACAGAATACGTTTTCCAGTGAACATTACCTTTTAAATTCAAAAAGAAGTTCAATTGATATTGCAATGCCCATTGGAGTATTACTATATTCTAACTACAGGGCTATGGGATCTTTTTCCTTTAGAAATCTTAAGGAAGAAGAAGAGAGCAAAATTGAAGATAATATAATTCCATTGCCTGAATATGAGCAAGTGAAAACTTCCCTTGATTCTGCAATTAGATCCAGAAGAAGTATAAGAAATATGTCGGGCAAACCCATATCGCTGAAAGAGCTTTCAACAGTATTGTATTATGCCACTGGAGTTTCCGGTGAGTTTAATCTTGGCCCACAAGAAGGAGAATTTCCCTCAACCGTAACTTTGGGTGATAAATATACTTCACAAGTTAGAAATGCCCCATCCGGGGGAGGGTTATATCCGGTAACTCTATTCCTGGTAATTCAAAATGTTAAGGGTCTTGAAAATGGCATCTATTCCTATATGCCTATAACTCATTCTTTGAAAAAAATAAAACTTCTTAATGATGAAGAAACTGTTAAAATGCATAAATGTGTTGAATGGGGAATGAACATCGATTCAAATAAAATAAATGTTATGTTTTTCTATGTTTACAACATCCTTGAAAACTCAAGAAAATATAATGACATGGGATTATTATTTGGTTTAATTGAAGCCGGAGAAATATCTCAAAACGTACACCTTGTGTCCACTGCATTAAATCTTGCCCCCTGCGATATAGGAGGATACCACAAGGTTTTATGTGAAAAGCAATTAGGTGTAGACGGGTTATCAAAACATGTGGTTCATTTAACTATACTAGGTACAATGTAATAAGGAGAGAAAACAATGGATAATTATGATGAAAACATTGAAGGGAATCTTATCCTCGCTGATGATGTAAGAATTTTTTCAACAGCAAGTGGTGAGTACAGAATAAGAAAGGGAATCTGGAATTATGAAGAAGCAAACTTAAACTTACAGGCTGAAAGTGAAAACTCACAAAAAGTTATGACTAATATTCTTAATCTCCTCAACGAGGGAAAGTCTGTATCAATCGATATCATTACAATGGATATGGACTTAGATGATGAAGAAAAGGAAAATATTATTAACATACTTTTTACACTGCGTAGTCTGTCTTACCTGCAAGAAGAAGAAGATGACAAGTTGAACTTATTGATAAAAGCAATAATTGGTGGCGAAGCTTCATCAATGTTCCTTAACGACTTTGAGGAAGCAAAACCTGTTCTTTTTTTCGGGGATACAAAACATACACAGGATTATGCAAAAAAACTGGGAGAAGATATAAATCTTCCCATAACTATTATGGGTGAAAAAGAATATAATGATCTAAGTACAATTGATCTTACTAATAAATATGAGGCCATTGAAATAGAAAAACAGCTGGGGAAATATGAAAAATATTTCAATCCCTACAGCTGCATTATTGGAAGTATGGAAAGGCCAAGGATATCTTTTCTGAGAAACCTTAATAGAATAATGATTAAACTTTCAAAAACATTATGCTTGGGCATAATGGATGGGCCATTTTCCAGTACCTTAACAATTAAACCACCCGAAACGGGATGCTTTGAGTGTTTCGAAACCAGGTTACTTGCAAGAATGGAAGATATGGCTATTTACAGAAAATTTGTATCAAGTACAAATAATAGCTCTTCTTTGAAGGAAAAAACATTATTGAGCCCATTAATGAATCAAATAACATCTTCAGTAATTTTTGAAGGATTTTTAGTGGCAACTATTAATAAAGCTAAATTTGCAGGCCGTGTCCTGAATACATATATTCCAATGATGGAAATTCAAATTCAAGATTTACTAAGAGTTCCATTTTGCCCGGCCTGTGGTTATATTGCCGAATCTAAAATGACTGAATTGTACACATCCTCCAAAGGGATTGTAGACAATATGGTAAATAAAATAAAGCTCAAGTAATTATTAAAATTTTTCCAGGAGGAAGAACCGTGTTACGTAATTATCCTTCACATACACACTTAAGAAATAGATTTGCCGAAATATGCAGCCAGCATGTGGGTATCCTTGAATCACAGATTTTTACAACTTTACAATCTGTAAATTTCCCTGAAGTTCAAATATTTACAAATACAATGCCCCAATATCATAAATTACTCATATCAGAAGAAGCAGAAATAAGCTATCACCTGTCTGGTTATGGAATATATAAGGAGGAAGGACTAATCCGGCTTCTGGGGGAAGGAATTGAGCGCTATGCACTTGTACTTGCCCAAACATTATATAAAAACAGGATAGAATATTCCTCCTATAATGATATAATGAAGAAAGGTGAGGTTTTACCTTTTGAATATATGAAATTATACCTTGATAATGACCTTGAAGAATTGGTTGCTTTAGATAAATTCAAAAATATTAAAAATATAACAAAAGACGATGTAATAGGCTGGATAAAATGCCCCTCCATCTTTGACGCTGGAAGAGAAATTTATATACCTGCGCAATTTCTTTTTATTGGATATACAACAAGCAAAGAGCACAACGACTGCCATTTTACTTTGGGGTTTTCCAAAGGTGTTGCTTCACATACAAATTTCAAAAAAGCATTTAAGTCGGCTATAATGGAGGCAGTTGAAGCAGACTCATCAATGATAAATTGGTATACAAAAATGAAATGTAAAAGGGTTAAAATTGATGACCCGACTCTACAAAAAGTTATATCAGAAGCTTTGGGTAAACTTCCCATTGAAGTTTTTCCCGTCTTGATGGACTTGCCCGATATGCCAGGCCATACCTTCGGATTGGTTTTAATAAACAAAAAAAATGAAAGGCCCTTTTTTGTAATGGGATGTCAATCCGGACTTGATCCTGTTCAATCACTTTACCGTGCATTCCTCGAGGCCCTTGGTATATTATATCTTGGAACATATGGAGCTTTGTTTTCTCCTCAGGATTTTCTTGAAACAAGTGATGAAAAGCGGTTTATTAATCTCGATTCAAATGTATCCTATTACGCAGATCCTTCAAATACTGATGAAAAACTTAAATTACTGAAAGACATGTGCAAAGGAGAGATAGCATTAAGTGAAATTGAAAATTTATCCATGGAAAATGATGAACAAGAGATACTTTATATGCTAAAAAAATTGAGACCTATATCAGAATATGGCGTATATTTAGATATAACTCCACCCGAAACTGCAGATAAAGGCTGGAGGGTTGTTAGAACTTTTTTCCCGGAACTGGTACAAATGTCACTACCCGATTTTCCATATAGTAATCACCCAAGGATAAAAGAGTATGGTGGCATAAAAAATAAACACCCCCACCCTCTGCCTTAAATATTTTTTTGATATTTAGTTCAATAACAATTCAAACAGGTTGATAAAAAATTTTAGCGAGGTTTCCATGAAAAATTCATTAAGAAAGTTAAATATTATTATTATTATTACATATTCAATAATATTACTATTAGTTCTATACTTTCAGAAAGGACAGAATGTATTTTTCAACAAACCTGCCCTGCTCTTCTATCCAATAGCTTTTATTGCCGGTATAATATCTATTGCACTGGAATATTTTACCGGTGCATTATTAATTTTTTTTAAGACTAAACAATTTCCGAGGGGATTTAACATTCACGCTGTATATTCAGGCAGTAAAATTAATATAATTGATATCTTAATTATTATACTCCTGGTAATAGCCGAAGAACTTGTCTTCAGGCAAGTTCTTTTTTCATTTTTCTTTACCGGCATTAAACTTTCACTTTGGCTTGCCGTAATACTATGCACTTTAATCTATGCAGGAATACATATATACTTTGGTTTAAAAACAATACCTCAAAAAATTGTAAGCGGTTTATTATATGTTTGTTTATTCTACTTTTCCGGCATGTCAATTATAATACCTATAATAACTCATTGTGTCCAAAATCTATCATTAGTAGTAATTACAATGATAAGAGAAAGAAAGATACAAGCTTAATAAACCCTTTATTTACATGTTTATATATAATAATCTGAACTGAAGTTAAGTTTTTAGAATTTTATTTTATACTATCAAAGGATGAATATAAATGGCAGTTGTTACCCTGGAATCAGTTCATAAATCGTATAAAGATGTCAAGGCTGTTAATGATGTTTCATTTACTGTTGATAGAGGTGAAGTATTCGGTTTAATTGGAGCCAATGGCGCGGGAAAGACCACTTTAATTGAAATGATAGAGGGTATAAGAAGGCCCGACAGCGGTAAGATTCTTTGCCTAAAACATAATCCTTATGAAAATACTTTGTTAAAAGAAAAGATAGGCGTACAATTTCAGGATGATATTATTTTTAGAAAAGTAAAAGTAAAAGAGCTTATTAAATTCTACTGCAAATTTTATCCAAATGGTAATAACCCAGATGATTTATTGAAGCTGTTCATGCTTGAAAACAAACAGAGTTCCTACTACGAAGACCTGAGTGGCGGACAGCGTCAACGGCTTAGATTTGCAATTTCAATGGCAAATAATCCTGATATTCTATTTCTTGATGAACCCACAGCCGGAGTGGATCCGCATTCAAGACGCAATATATGGAACATTATCAAAGATCTAAATAAAAATGGGAAAACAATATTTCTCACAACTCATTACATGGAAGAAGTTGAAAATCTCTGTGACCGAGTAGCAATAATTGATAAGGGATTTATTGTTGAAATTGACAAACCTATAAAACTTGTTGAAAAATACTCACAGGGAATTATTGTAAATATTTCTTTTGAAAAACCTGTTACTAAGAATATATT
>JBHPHB010000080.1:0-13012 GCA_042569985.1 Spirochaetota bacterium
ATTCTATTAATTATATATTGCAGTACGAAATTTAAAACTGATTCACTTTGTGGGGACCCTGGGTATAACAATAATGTCAACTCTCCGGTTAAGAGACCGGTTTTTACGGGAATTGTTTGGTACGATTGGCTGGTACTTGCTGTAACCGGCAGCAGCAAACCTTGAACGGTCAAGCCTCTTATTTATTTTTAAAATATACCTTAGAACTGCCAGGGCCCTTTCCGTTGATAATTGCCAGTTGTCGCGGAATTTTTTTGTCCGCATTGGAACATTATCAGTATGGCCCTCAACAATGATCCTGTTCTCAGGATATTTTCCAAGAATTTTTGCAATTTTTCTAAGTGCCTGTAATATTCCCCTTTTCAGTTTAATTGACCCTGAAGAAAATGAAATCTTATTATCAATATTTATTATAAGCTTATTGTGAAATTTCTTTAGTCGAATTTTACCCTGCTTTATTTCCATTTCAAGTTTTTTCTGTAATTCCTTTTCCTGTGAGGCGAGGCGTTCCAGTTCATCTTTTTGGTCCTTAGTAAGTTTTTTTAGAACAATGAGTTCATTGTTAAGGTTTTTAATGGTATTTAAATGTTTAGTAATCCTATCCTCGTATTTTTTCTTTATTGACTGGAATTTTTGTATATAACTTTCTCTTTCATTTTCCAGCCTCTGTTTTATCTTTTTAAGTTCCCCTTCGTATCGTTTCTCCAAAGCCCTGTTTTCATTGAGTAGCTTTTTTTCCTTGTCACTGCTCTTTTTCTTTAATATGGATATTGTTTTTTTTAGCTCACCAATTCTATTGCTGGCAATTGAATTATCTTCTTTGTTTTTCTTTTTTAAGTTGGCAACTCTCATTTTAAGCACTTCAATTTTTCTATTGAGGCCCCTTATTTCTGTAAGTAGGTTTGACCTTTCATTTTGATACTGCCTCATTAGAGACCTTAGCTTGCGTTCGGTTTTGACTTTGCCCCTGAAGCAATATTTGTATTTTAATTCAATGGCAATTTTTTCATTTTTGCATTTTTTCAATTCTATGCTGTCAAAAATTCCTGCCCTCAATACTTTGAGGTTAAATATTGAAGTAAAACAGATGATGCATGCTGATATGATAATTTTAATGGTATGGGGTTTAGGCATAATTAAACCTCTCCGCTGGATTATAGTTCTTCGGCAAACCCTGCCTGTTTTAATTTTTCCAGTGCCAGCTTTTTCAAATTTTTGGTTTTATTTTGATTTTTTCTTTTCTCTTCAAAATTCCTTTTCTGAGTATTTGAATATTCCTCATATTTTTTTACATTAATCCTTTCATTGTCTTTTTTGTCCTTAGGATCCTTTTTTGTTTTACCAAGTATCTTATCCTGGTTTTCCCTGCCTATTTTTGCTTCAATGAGAAGTTTCTGTGACACCTTATATGAAAGTTCTGCGTCTTTCAGTTCAACCAATGCTTTAAGGTCTTTTTCATTTGCATTATAATATTTAAGCTTTAACTTTTCAGTGTTGTATTCCCTGTTGTTTCTCTTTATATCATTTCGCAGCATTAATAGTTTTTCGCTATCATTTACTATTATGTATAGTCTCTGTTTATCATCAAGTATCTCCTTGTAATTTTTATGCCGGGTAACCATCTTTTCGGAGATTTTCTTTTTATAGGTATTCACCTTTAATTTTTTATCTATACTATTCTTGCTGTTGGTAATTTTAATTATCTCTTTTTCTATCTTCTCAATTTTGTTTTGTTGAGATGCTGTTTTATTCCTTAAATATTGACTGTCAATTTTATTGGGCATTGTTACGAATAAGGCACAGCCTGGAAAAACAAGGAGAAATGATATTAGGGGAATTAAATGTTTCATTGGGAACCTTCCTTAATTATAGTAATTTTTCATTTTATGTGTTATTAGTAATTGGTATGTTAAAATGTTTCAGAGTTATATGTTTATATCAACAAATAAAAAAAAAAGGAATAAAAAAAATGGCGGCAATTTCTATTGCCGCCATCGATTTTCGTAAGATAAATTTCAATGTTATGTTAAGTATTAACTAACCTATATTACTGGAAAAGATGTTATTTATTGCACTCATCAAGGCATTTTTTGTTTGCAACTTCACATGCCGCAATTTTTACTTTATCACCTTTAGCTTTTTTCTTGCATTCATCAAGTGCAGTTTTACATGCCTCTTTGCATGCCGCTTTTTTAGGGTCCAGATCTAAACTTGCACATGATGCAACACTAATGACAACGACTCCCAGCAAAAGTACTCCAAGAAATTTCTTCATAATAATCCTCCTGATTTTTTTTATTGTCTCGGATAAGTTTTTTAATTATATATTAAAACTTCGTAATAGTTATCTACTTGATAATAAAAATTCAACCTATTTTTTTAAATTTATGAAAATATTTTGGTGTTTACTGATTCGGTTTGGGGTATTTTCCGAAACTTTTCCCTTTTGCTGTGAGTTTTTTACTTTTTTTGAAAATAACCCCGGTAACACTAAACATATGTTGACATATCGATATGTGTTAATATTATGGGGTAATATTGAATTATAAAGAGCAATATTCCAATATGAGAGAGCTTCCTATGAAATTAAAAGGCACAAAAGGTTACAGCAGCGGCATTGATATGAAATCAATACGCCCTTTGAAGTACATAGCCTCAAACAGGCACCCCCTGTTTTCTTCAAGGATCCCCGCAGGATTCCCATCGCCTGCTGATGACTATATTGATAAAAGGCTGGACTTGAATGAACTCCTCATCAAGCATCCCTCGGCTACCTTTTTTGTGAAAGTATCGGGAGATTCCATGGCAGATGCCGGCATAAGTTCAGGGGACACGCTCATAGTGGACAGGGCAGAGCAGGCAGGAAATAAAAGCATAATAATAGCTGCCCTGAACGGGGAGTTAACGGTAAAGCGTCTTGTGAAAAGGAATGGAGAAGTTTATCTTATGCCTGAAAATTCTGAATACGGCAGTATTAAAATAACGGAGGAGATGGATTTTGAGGTGTGGGGCGTGGTTATGCATGTGATCCATACGGTTAAGTGACTACCTGTTTTAGCAGAATTTTCTACAAGGAATAGTAAAATTTTCAGATGGGGGTATTAGCCCTAATGTTTTTTAAAAAAAATACTTGACTATTGAAAAAAATATAACTAGGTTCTTTTTTCCTGAGATAAGGTGTGTTTTTAAATGGGAGCATCAAAAGAAAAAAAAAATATAAAGTCAGAAAAAAAAAATCTAACCAAAAATATTAATCACTCCATTTCTTCTACCAGTAAATATTCCGAAAACCAGGCGGGACTTTCAGAATCGCGCTTTCAGAAGATTGTACAGCTTGCGGAAAATTCCATGTTCCTTATTGATGAAAACTATAATATTGAGTTTGTTAATTCAGCGGGAATGATGATGATTGAAGACTCCATTGAAAATATTGTGGGGCATGATTTCAGGGAATTTATCAGTGATAAGAAGGCCATTAGGTTTCTTGAGGATGTCTTAAAAGGTGATGGTGTTGACGGTATATGCTATTATTCCGAGGAGGGATTGTACTTTGGAAGGGATAGTATGGTGGTCGTTGAAATGAGCGTTGCCAGGGCAAAAGAAAGCGGGGGTGTGGTGAAACTCTATGTATACCTTCATAAAATTACAGGTACGAAAAAACTCAAGAGCGATATACTGAAGACAAATGACTTAGTGGGCAATATAATTAGTCGGTATGTAGATTGTATAATAGCGGCAGACATTAAGGGGAGCATTATATTATTTAACGAGAGCGCGGAAAAACTACTTGGATATACTGCTGAAGAAGCGAGGAAGAGTGTTCACATTACCCAGATATACAAAGGTGATTTTGCCCGAGAGGTTATGCGGATGCTTCGAAGTGAAGAATTTGGCGGCGTGGGTAAGATGGCATCAAGAGAGGCTGTAATAATCCATAAAATGGGGGAGGAGATACCCTGTAATCTTTCTGCTACATTGATATATGATGAGGAAGGGAATGAAGTTGCCAGTACCGGTGTTTTCTCGGATTTGCGTGAGAAGAAAAGGATACAAAAAGAATTGGAAGAGACACAGATGAAGCTTCTTCAGTCGGAGAAGATGTCTTCCCTGGGTAAGCTTTCAGCCGGGGTTGCCCACGAGATAAACAATCCCCTGGGCGGTATAATGATTTTTGCAAACATTATGCTGGAAGACCTGGCTGAAGATGATCCCAGAAGAGAAGACCTCAAAAGGATTGTTTCTGAGGCATCAAGATGTAAAAATATTGTAAAGGGACTTTTGGATTTTTCAAGACAAACCCATGGAGAAAGGATTTATGTTGATGTTAACAAGCTAATAGAACAGTGCATGTCAATTCTTGAAAATCAGGCAATCTTTCATAATATTGAAATAATTAAGGATTTTGATAAGACAATGCCACCGGTCAAATGTGATTCGCCAAAGTTGAACCAGGTATTTGTAAACTTAATATTAAATGCTGTTGATGCCCTGGGTAATAAAGGAAAGTTTGTTATAAAAACAATATATAGAAAAGAGAAAAATATGGCACAGATAGAATTCACAGATTCAGGCATTGGTATACCGGAAGATATTCAGCCCAAAATTTTTGATCCCTTCTTTACAACAAAGGAGGTTGGCAAAGGTACAGGGCTAGGGCTTAGCATGTCCTATGGAATAATTAATGACCATGGAGGCACAATTGATTTTAAGAGCAAAGTTGGCGAGGGAACAACATTTATAATAAAATTGCCCATTGAATAACAGTTGATTTTTATGAAAAATTATTGATTCTTCCTGAAAAGCTAACAGAATCTTAAGATTTGTACTATTTGAGTTAAACTGTAATTAATCAAATTAGTGATTTGATTTGAATAGTGTTGACATTATTTATATGGTATTTTACTATTCGTTATTCATATTTCTCAATAGTAGTAGGATTATCCTCTGAGATAATGACTAACGGCTAAAAAACATTTTAAAAGGGTATATATATAAATTGACATAATTACCTGATGGTGGATTGGGCTTTTCTGAAAATACATATATTTTATTTCTATTGTTAGATAAATTTTTATTTAAGGGGAGATGGAATGGGATTACAAGATAGCTTGAATGATGGGAAGTTTGCTGTAATAGCTGAAATTGATCCGCCAAAGGGTTGTGAAACTGCAGGCCTTTTTGAAAAAACAGACCCCATTAAGGGCAGAGTTGATGCACTCCTGGTGACTGATATGCCCAGTGCCGTTATGAAACTTGGCTCACTTTCTGTGAGCTATTTGTTAAAAGAAAGAGGATTTGATACAATATTCAATCTAACATGCAGAGATAGAAATGTTTTAGCCCTCCAATCGGACCTTCTAAATGCATCAGCCCTGGGCATCGAAAATATATACATTACTAGAGGTGATGAGATTAGCCTGGGTGATCACCCAAGGGTGTGCGTAGTTAATGAGGTAAATGAAGTTGAGATGCTTTCTATTGTCAGGGGATTGGAAGAAGGTAAGGATTGGGCAGGAAATAAACTTGAGTCAAGTCCGAAGTTTAATACAGGTTCATATCTGAATTTAAACATGAAAGGTGAAGAGCTTGAAAATGAAATGAGAGAGGTCGGCGAAAAACATCAACAAGGTGCATCATTTTTTATTACCCCGGCAGTCTTTG
Organism: Spirochaetota bacterium; assembly: GCA_042569985.1. Lineage (GTDB taxonomy): Bacteria > Spirochaetota > UBA4802 > UBA4802 > UBA5550 > JBHPHB01. The sequence continues at coordinate 5,662 of JBHPHB010000080.1, forward strand.
ACCCGGAGTCATTTGGAGAATCTATTGAAAAAATAAGAAAAGTAATTGATGTACCCATAATAGCTGAAATAATTCTTTTGAAATCTGTAGCAACTGCCAGATTTCTTAACAAGCATGTTGACCATATCACGGTATCCGACAGTATTATTGACAGGATGTATTCAGCAGGAGATAAGCTTGCCGAAAGTATGTCCATCACTGCTGATATAATCAAAGGATTGAGAGGTCTTTGTGAAGGTATAAAAATTGTTCCATTGGGATGGGAGGAAAAGCTTCCATCTTTTTTTGATGCTGCCGGTCTTTAATTTTTAACAGGAAATTGGATATTTTTACACTATAGTTTTTTGTAGAGGGTAAAATTCATGGTAGGTAAAATGCCTTATGTTTTCTATATGGCGCTGTATATATCCCTTGGTATATTCGGCCTGGGGTTGATCTACAGGTTTTCTGTTTGGTACAGGCGTAAAATTGGTTCAACAGCCAGGGGTATCTCCAGCGGTAAAAGATTAACCATGTCAATCATGGGAATATTTAAGGTTATATTCAGCTTAAAAGTTTTTACATTTCTAAAGGCATTTATCCTTGATGTTATTTTTCAGAGAAAGATAATTAAGGAGAGTTTCTCAAGATGGATTATGCATCTGTTTATCTACCTTGGGGGTATACTTCTTCTGTTGATGCATGCCATGCACAGAATATTGAGCTCAAAAATCTTTTCAGGTTTTTACTCAACCAAAAATCCCTTCATGTTTTTAAGGGACCTCTTTGCAATTATGGTCCTCGTTGGTATTCTCATCGCCATATTCAGAAGGTTTATTCTGAGAGTACCACGCCTGAGATCAAGCGCAATGGACATCTACATGATAATAATTGTTGCTGTAATAATACTTACCGGTGTTTTTCTTGAGGGGATAAAGATAACCTCCTTTGCGCGGTACAGTGATATGGTAAGAGATTATGGGGCAGCAGGTAATAAAACTGAGCAGAAGGCCCTGGAGGCATATTGGGTAAAGAAATTTCATGTTGTTTCATCGTCAAATGACCTGTATTTTAATTCGGCAACATTGAAACTTGGAAAGAAAGTAAACGATCTGAGCTGCTCAAGCTGCCATTCCTCTCCCAAGTGGGCATTTACGGGTTTTGTTACAGCCCTGGCTATCAAACCTGTTGCCAGGACTATGGATAAGGCTGGAGTGCCTGATATTGTTTACTATATTCACTTTTTTGCCTGCCTTCTTGCACTTGTTTATTTTCCCTTTAGCAAGATGTTTCATATTCTTGTAACTCCACTGAGCCTCCTGGCAAATTCTGTAATGGATGATGAAACTTCCACCCCTGCCAATATTGCCACAAGGCAAGTCATGGAATTGGATGCATGCATGCATTGCTGTACTTGCAGTTTGCGCTGTTCCGCGCTTGCTGCTTTTTCCAGCAGGGATAACCTGAATATACTTCCCTCTGAAAAGATGGGCCTCATAAAGAAACTTATAAACAGAAAAAAATTAAAGGATAAAGAGCTTCTGGCTCTTCAGGAAGGTGTTTATATTTGCACGAATTGCGACAGGTGTACTGTTGTTTGCCCTGCCGGTATTAATCTCAGGGCGCTTTGGTTTCAGGTGAGGGAAGAACTTATTAATTATAACGGATATGCCCTGCCATTTGTTTTAACACAGCTGTCATTTTACAGGGGACTGATGAAGGGTAGTCTAAATAAAGATGATTATATTAAGCCTCTTGAAAATGCACACCTCGAGCTCACACATAACCTTGACAGTATTAAAAGTAAAAATATAACCCTGTCAATATCAGAATTGGATAGGGAATTCTTAGATGAAATCGGAATAAACGGTGATGGCGGCACATTTTCATACTGCTTTACCTGCAGTACATGTACTTCATCATGCCCGGTAGTGCAAAACTACGAGGAGCCCGGGAAGGTGCTGGGTCTTTTGCCGCATCAAATAATCCATTCCACGGCCCTGGGTTTGAAAGACCTTGCACTGGGTTCAAAGATGATCTGGGATTGCCTTACCTGCTATAAGTGCCAGGAAAGTTGTCCCCAGGGTGTTCGCGTAACCGAGGTTTTTTATAAACTAAAGAATATGGCGGCAGCTTTAAATCTTGAAGAGATAAAAAAAGAAGCAGAGACAAATATATTATAAGGATTTATAAATGAGATATGCCTTATTCATGGGGTGCACAATTCCGGCCCGCCTGAATCAATATGAACTGTCTGCGCGTGCCGTGCTATCAAAGCTTGGTGTTGAGCTGGTTGATATCAGGGATTTTAACTGCTGCGGTTATCCCATGAGGAACTATGATTATAATTCATTTATGTTTTCCTCTGCAAGAAATATTGCCCTGGCCCAAAAAAAGGGTCTGGATATAATTACATTATGCAAGTGCTGTTTCGGCAGTTTGAGAAAAGCCAAGCATGTTCTGGAAAACTCATCTGAGAATAAAGAGGTGCATGATTTCCTGAAAAAAGAGAAGCTCACTTTACATGGTAAAACAGAGATTAAACATTTTTTATCTGTTCTTTTTAATGATATGGGCCTTGAGAAAATACGTGAAAATATAACAAAGCCTTTTAATGACCTTAAAATTGCAACACATTACGGCTGTCACGCCCTGCGGCCAAAAGATATTGTAGACTTTGATGATCCCGATAATCCGGTTATTTTTGATGAACTTGTTAATGTAACTGGAGCTCAAAGTGTTAACTGGCAAAGCAAACTTGAATGCTGCGGTGCGCCGCTCTTGGGGATCAATGATGAGCTTTCTGAAAATATTACGGAGAAAAAGCTTTCACATGGCATTGAATCGGGCGCTGATTTTCTGTGTACAGCATGTCCCTATTGCCAGCTTCAGTTTGACAGTGTGCAGAATATGATGATTTCCGAAAAGAAGATTAAAAAGAGCCTTTCTCCAATTTTGTATACTCAGCTCCTGGGTTTATCAATGGGCATTGATGCCGATACTTTGCAGTTATCAATGAATGAGCTTGATATAAGCGGGATTAAAGACTATATATAGTTTTACATCACGGAAATATTATTATGAGTGAAAATATAAATAAAAATATTAAAGCCAAAGGTAACAAAGTCGGTGCAGTAATGGTGGTGGGAGGCGGCATCGGCGGTATCCAGGCTTCGCTGGACCTGGTTAATTCCGGATTCAAGGTATATATGGTTGAAGAGACAACTGCAATTGGCGGCAGGATGGCCCAGCTCGACAAGACATTTCCCACTAATGACTGCAGCATGTGTATCATTTCTCCAAAACTTGTTGAGGTGGGTAAGGACAGAAATATTGAGATTATATCAAATGCCGAAGTACAATCAATAGAAGGAGATGTTGGCAATTTTAATGTAAAAATTCTTGAAAGGCCCAGGTATGTTGACCTTGATAAATGTACCGGATGTGCTGAATGTGTCACCAACTGTCCCATAGACCTTCTTGATGAATTTAATATGGAACTTGCAGAGAGAAGCGCTATCCATAAGAGATATCCCCAGGCGATTCCCAATGCTTTCGCAATATCCAAAACTGACAGAGCGCCCTGTGTGATGACATGCCCAACAAATATCAATGTTCAGGGATATGTTTCACTGGCTGCAAAGGGTAAGTTTGAAGAGGCCTATGATTTAATCGTTGAGCAAAACCCACTCCCTTCCATTTGCGGACGTGTTTGTCATCACCCCTGTGAAGGTGAGTGCAACAGGGCGGATGTGGATGAGTCTGTTGCTATCAATAACATTAAGAGGTTTACAGCGGATAGAGTGAGGGATGACCGAAAAAAGTCGGGTTACAAGGTTGAGAAAGCAGAGATTAATCCGGAGAAACCGCCAATCGCGGTAGTTGGTGGGGGACCTTCGGGGTTAACCTGTGCAAGGGATCTTATCCTCCGGGGTTATCCCGTAACAATATTTGAAGCGGAGGAAAAACTTGGCGGCGCCATGCGATTTGGGATCCCCAGGTACAGGCTACCCGAAGAATACCTTGACTGGGACATACAGAATATAATAGACCTTGGCATTGAAGTTAAAACAGGAATGAAACTGGGAAGTGACTTTACTGTAAAGTCTCTCAAAGAGGATGGATATAAGGCTGTTTACATTGGTGTTGGCCTTCCCCTTTCAAGGAGAGTGCCCTTTAAGGGTGCAGACCTTGAGGGAGTTATATGGGGGCTTGATTTTTTACGTGATGTTAGCCTTGGCAAGGATCCTGGAACAGGCAAGAAGGTTGTTGTTATTGGCGGGGGGAATGTGGCAATTGATGTTGCCATGACAGCAAAGCGCCAGGGTGCTGAGAGTGTCCATATAGTGTCACTTGAATGCAGGGAAGATATGCCCGCACATGAATGGGAGATCCAGGATGCCATAGATGAGGGCATAGAATTAATGCCCTCCTGGGGCCCCGATGAGATTACCGGAAATGATAACAGGGTTAATGGAATAAAACTTGTGAGCTGCACTTGCGTTTTCGACCCGGGGGGAAAGTTTGATCCCCAGTTCGATAAAAGCTGTTCCCATAACCTTGATGCTGATACGATTATTATAGCCATTGGCCAGGGCGCTGACCTTGAATGGATTGGTGATGACAGTCCCGTGGAGAAAGAGGGGCCCGGAATAAAAGCAGATCCCATAACGCTTGAGACAAGTGTGGAAGGTGTTTTTGCCGGTGGAGATGTAGTATACGGGCCAAAATCAGTTGTTGAGGCAATTGAACAGGGGCACAGGGCGGCAGAGAGTATCAGGCGGTATGACTATGGAAGAGACCTGGCAGAGGAAAGGGTAAAAGAAGATAAACCGGTGGCAGAGGTTCCCGAAGACAGGCCGCATTATGAAGTACCCAGGTACAGGGCTTCCAAAACACCAGTTCATGAGAGGAAAGGGAATTACAAAGAGGTTGAGCATACCTTTACTGAAGAGATGGTGGTTGATGAGGCCAAAAGGTGTCTTCAGTGTGGAATTTGCTGTGAATGCATGCAGTGCGTAAAGGCCTGCCTTGCAGAAGCAATTATTCATGATGATGTTGAAAGGGTCAGGGATATATCTGTGGGCTCAGTTATTTTATCACCTGGATTTGACCCCTTTGACCCGGTGATTAAGGGTAAATTTGGTTACGGCCGATTTCCCAATGTTGTCACCAGCATGGAGTTTGAGCGTATTTTGTCGGCATCGGGTCCCTTTAAGGGAAATGTTGTGCGGCCTTCCGATAATGAGCACCCCACAAAGGTTGCCTGGATCCAGTGTGTGGGATCAAGGGATACTTCATGTGGGAATGACTACTGTTCATCAGTGTGCTGCATGTATGCAACAAAGGAAGCCATTATTGCAAGGGAGCATGACAGCAGAATTGAACCCACAATTTTCTACATGGATATAAGGGCATTTGGCAAGGATTTTGACCTCTATTACGAAAGGGCCCGTGATGAGCATGGAGTGAAATATGTACGTTCCATGGTATCGGACCTTATTGAAAGCCCTGAGTCTAAAAATATTATTATCAGTTATCTCGATGAGAACGGCAAGTTCCTCAACGAGGAATTCCACATGGTGGTACTTTCCATAGGTATAGTCCCATCTGAGAGCGCAAAGCAGTTATGCCGGAGATTGGATGTTGATATAGATAAGTATGGCTTCTGTGAGACAGGAACATTTGAGCCGCTGGAAACATCCAAAGAGGGAGTATATGTATGCGGAGCATTCCAGTCGCCAAAGGACATTCCGGAAACAGTGGCCCAGGCAAGTGGTGCAGCTGCTTTTGCCGGTGGTATCCTGGCATCATCCAGGGGAGATCTCATTGAAGAAGTTGTTTATCCTCCGGAAAGGGATGTTTTAAACGAAGAGCCGAGAATTGGTGTATTTGTCTGTAACTGTGGAATCAATATTGGCGGGTTTCTTGATGTACCTGATGTAAAAGAGTATGCTTCGACCTTGCCGGGAGTTGTATTTACAGATGAAAACCTCTATACATGTTCACAGGATACACAGGAGAAAATACGGGATGCAGTTATCGAAAATAATCTTAACAGGGTAATAGTTGCTTCCTGTTCACCCAGGACACATGAGTCTTTATTCCAATCCACAATTAAGGAAGCCGGCCTTAATAAGTATCTCTTCGAAATGGCCAATATCAGGGACCAGTGTTCATGGGTACATCAGAATGAAAGAGATGAAGCAACAAAAAAGGCAATGGACCTTGTGAGGATGGCCGTTGGAAATGCCACACTTCTTGCTCCGCTGCAGGAGCTTACACTTGATGTGAACCATAAGGGTCTTGTAATCGGCGGCGGCCATGCAGGGATGATAGCGGCATTAAAGCTGGCCGAACAGGGGTACGAGGTAACCCTTCTTGAAAAGGAGGGTGAACTTGGGGGAAACCTGAGAAACATTTATTATACATTAAATGGTGATGACGTTCAGGATTATTTAAAGGGGTTAATTGCCAATGTTGAATCACATCCTAATATAACAGTAATTATGAATGCAATAATTGACAGCCATGAAGGGTATAAGGGTAATTTCCAAACCAGCCTTCTTGTGGGGCCAACGATGAGGGCTATAAAGATTGACCATGGAATTGCAATTGTGGCAACAGGGGCTGAGGAGTCAAAACCGGCTGAATATTTATATGGAGAGGATGATCGCGTTTTGACTCAGAAGGAATTTGAAAATAAGATTGAAAATGATGAGGAATCTGTCAAGGGGGCCGGTGATATTGTCATGATCCAGTGTGTAGGTTCCAGGGATGATACCAGGCCATATTGCAGCAGGATATGCTGTTCCGTTGCAATTAAAAATGCACTTAAAATGAAAGATCTTAATCCTGATGCCCGCATATATGTTCTTTACAGGGATATCAGGACCTACGGACTTATGGAAGAGTACTATACCAGGGCAAGGGAAAAGGGGATAGTATTTATAAGATACGATCTTGAAAAGAAGCCCGAAGTTACTAAAGAGGGCAACAGGCTGTCGCTTAAAGTATTTGACCCTGTTATTGGTTTTAATATTGAATCCCGATATACTTGTTCTGAGCAGTGCAATAGTCCCAACGGAGAATGAGGAACTTTCGACACTACTAAAGATAAACCGGACACAGGATAACTTTTATCTTGAGGCGCATATGAAATTGAGACCTGTGGACTTTGCAACAGAGGGTATATACATGTGTGGTATGGCGCATTTACCCAAATTGATTGAAGAGACTGTTTCGCAGGCAGCAGCAGCGGCATCAAGGGCAGTAACTGTACTCTCAAAAGATAAACTCCAGGCTGAGGGAGTAGTGGCAACGGTGAATCCGGAAAATTGCGCTGCCTGTTTAACATGCGTAAGGGCTTGTG
>JBHPHB010000081.1:0-12936 GCA_042569985.1 Spirochaetota bacterium
AAAAAGTATGTTAAGCCCTTAAAGTACTAAAGAAAAAATGTTTAATCATATATCAAATGAATATAACCAACGGAAAATTAGAGTGAAACCACTGGTCATCCAAATTGTATAATTAGAATCATATTGAAAATATGATTTTTATCAATTTGACTTAAGATGTTTTATTGCTCTGCCAAATGCTTTAATAGCTCCGCTGTTCTTTTCAAAAGAATAAACTTTTTCTAATTCATGTAATGCCGGAAAGTAATCATAGTAAATCATTATTTCGGCTGCCTTTATCCTGACAATTGAATGCCTGCTAATTAAAAGTGACGCTACATTTTCAGTAATTTTTCGTGATGCCATTTTCTTTAATTTTTTTATTGCATCAATTATTTTGCTGGATTTATATTCTTTGTGATTTGATAATATTTTCAATAGGTTTTTTTCCTTGCGGAGCCACCGTTTATCAAACATTATTTCTCTTTTGTACTTTAAGGGCTTAACATACTTTTTAGGGTAATTAACTATCTTTTTCTTAGCTGCCAATCTAATCATTCTGGGCAGCATCCATCTAAAGCCGGGTGTTGCTTCCGGATGTCCCGACATAAGTATTACCACTCCTTTTCCCATTTTTGTTTTAAGTAGAAATGTTTTGCCCGGAGTTTCGCCAAAAGACTCTGGCCTGTTGTGATAAACATTGGATTTAAACTTTAACAATTCATCATATTTAACATTACCGCTGTCAGCTGGAACAAGAACCGGCCCCTGGTTGTAATGCATGTAAATATATTTTCTATTTCTTAATTCCGGAAACATTTTTCTTCCAATATTCGTCACGCTTACCCTGGCCATTGCGGCACCTCTATTCCAATAGAGCGCTTTATTATATAAACGGGCATTTGCCAATTTTAACGGGAATTCGGGAAACTTTAAATTGGTATGTTGCGCAAGATAGGCACCGGCGCAAATGCCCACATATCCGCCACCATTTGCAACAAAGTCAATAATAGACTTGCGGCCTCTTTTCCCTAAACTCCTTGCCTGTCCGTCTCCGCTCCCTCCTGGGAATACAATAACATCGGTTTTATCAAGGGCTCCGTTTGATATATCATCAGAATTAATTTTAAAGGGGAGTATCTTTTTATCAATAGTTTTTATGATAATTTCGTATTCATCCACATATTTTATTTTATCTCCATTTGGGAATCCCACGCCACCGTCACAATATATTCCAACTCTAATTTTACTATTATCATAATGGGACAGTGAATTAATACTTATAAGAATAAATAAAACCGGCAGGGTAATCTTTACTATTGGAATAATCAATTTCCGAAATTTTAATTGCATATTTAATTTCATTTAATAAAATATATTCTTGACTTATGAATACTCCATGGAATAAATTAAATAATATAAAAAATTAAGAATGTACTATAATAGTTATATACCTTGGATCCTGTCAAGAAAATACAAAATTTTTTACAGTCAATAGATCATGACTCAAAAAACAATGTGCAAGATCTTTTTATTAATGTCGTGCACAACGAATTTATAACATTTAACGGTCAAATACGCATACCAAAAATTTCCGCGAAGGAGCTTGACTACGAAACAGCCTCAGGCTTTATGCCGGATTTAATCAAGTTCATACCTGAATTTTTACAAAATTATTTATTGCTGGAAAACCGAATACCTCCGTCAGACCAGCATTATCTTCAGTTCACAAAAAGAATAACGGGCAGGGCCCTTTCCTTTTCTAATATTTTTAAAATTGATATGAAATTCGGTGGAGACACATCAAACGTCATTGAAAAAGGTAATTCAAATTTTTATCCATCATACACAACTGACAGGATATATTATAAATCAAGGTTAATTCCAGAATTTTCACATGCTGAAAATAAATTATCTACGCAAAAAATCGATCCTATCCGTTTGAAAGACCAAAACCTCATTGAATCTGATCAGCACCTTCATACTTTTGCCATGTTTGATGAATTGGATTCAAAAGATATATCGAAGGAAATGTGCAGTAAAATTGACATCGATCTTTTTAAGATTTCACCATCTTTATATCCATTTATAGTTTATGATTATTTTACGGCCTGCTTCAGTACAATATATCCATCTGAGAAAGAACTTAAAAAATCGGTTAAAATTTTTGAACCGCTTTTTTTATACCTTTATGATACTTTGTTGGACATTGATAGTATCCTTAGCCGAAAAGAATTAATTGAAACATTCAACGAAGAGCTTTATATTGATAATAACAAATTTAAAATTACAGATGATTTTTTTGATACAATTCAAAAATATTTTTCAAGGTTTACCTTATGCAGGGATGATGATTTGGCATTAAAGGGATGGTGGAAGTTTAATATTAAATAATATCAGGGGTAAATCTTTTTAGCTCCTCTTCTTTCCTGTTTTTTGCGCCTGTCGGTTATTTCTCTTTCAGGGTTAAACCTCCTGTTAGCAATAGCTCTCCTATCTTTTTTTCTTCTGTCCCATGGAACCTGAATTTCCAGTACACCGCAATTTGGACATTTGACATTAGGGACCCTTGCATGGACATAAGTCTTATTGTCAAAGAAATTATAATATTGCCAGGAAGCATGATTAATATCCATCACATCCAGGTTCTCTGAATTGCATTTCATACAGGAAAATTTCATATCATCTTTAAAGTTTATGTAAAGATCAAGTTGTTTTGCCTCTTCCTCAAAACTACTTCTTTCTATAAACCAGGGCCCGGAAAGTTTTAATGTTTTACTGAATAATTCATTCTCACTCATAAATAATCATGAACATATAAAATAAATATAGTCAAGTATATTTTAATTTAATTTTTTATATATAGTACCAAGATAGGGGTCAAGAAGTTTGTATTCCAAAAGCATTTGTGCCCATTTCAATAGCACTAATGTTTTATTTTTCAATTCAATTTAAAAATTATTATTGATATATTTTATTTATTCGCTTACGATATTTATATTTAATTCAAAAAAATAATTTATAGCTTATACATCATGAAAAAACAAAAAACAATTATTGTTGATTCATCATCAGCCATACTCCTTGTAAAGTCAGATGCATTTGACCATTTGATAAACAGTTATAAAATTATTTTCCCGAATTCTGTATATGATGAATTAACCCGGGACCATTATTTCGGAGCTAAAACTTTTCAAGATTATGCCAGAAATGGAAAAGTTGCATTATACGAAGTTGACATTTCAAATAAAAGCAACTATGTAGGTGATCAAAAAATTAACGCTTTAGGTATTGGAGAAAAAGAGGTTATACAACTATATGAAAGCGGAATTGGAGATTTTATATTAATTGATGATAAAAAAGGCGCAACCTATTGCCGACACAAAAACATACCATATATTAATTCAATTTTACTATTGAAAATATTATTTTTATCAGGCTCAATCTCAAAAGAAATATATGATGAAAGCAACGCCAAATTGGTAACAGTTGGAAGATATTCTGATGAAATTATTGAATATGTTTGTAATTGTTCACATGGTGAAATAAAAAATTTTTTATCAAATTGACTAATATACAATCGAAATTAATATTAATAAAAATTGTCTTGACCGATCAATTTATTTGAGTATATACTTACATTGATTAAAATTAACCAAAACACAAGCAACCATTTTATCCTATGAAAAGAAAACTATCAAATAATCAAACACATAATGAGAAAAGAAGTTTTTTCAGGGTATCCAGTGATGACATTAATGTTAAATTAAAAGCTTACAAAGGCAGTACCGATTTTGATTCGGGTGATGTCAAAAATATCAGTGCTGGAGGTTTATTGCTATATACCAAAAATGAACTACATTCCGGAGAGCACTATCTTTTAGTTATAGAATTTATTGAAAAGGGACTAAAGCAATCTTTAAAGTGCATGTCAAAAGTTAGCAGGGTTGAAAGGAATAACGGGGGGTATGATGTTGCCTATGAGTTCAAATGGATATCCAAAGATGATGTAAAAAGGATTAACTGCTTCTTGAAGTCACATAAATAAATGAAAGGTTTTAATTATGAGAAGAATCTATAATGACAAACGCGACTATATCCGAATGGAAGTTGACACTGAAATTTCATTTAAAATACAGGGTGATACTAAAATACATAGGGGGAAGTGCATTGACATCAGTCATGACGGGGTGAAGTTTGAAACAGATATAAATATGCCTGCAGGTACAAGCTTACAAGCTGTTATCAGCATGAGTAATGGTAAAATGAATCCATTGGAATCAAATATTGTAATTCTCAGAGTTGAAAAGTCTTTATCGGATAAATATATTACTGCCGGAAAAATGTTTAACGTCAGGTAATATTTAATTTAATGATACATATGGTATTTTTATTAGAATAGGCTGATAAATTGCTGGGTGTATATAAATAGCGTATATAGCTTCTTTCGTATGAAATATTTCCTTACCGGAATAATAAAGAAGGAAAGGCCTGTTTTTAATCTTTTTTAATTTTTTTGGAACATATATTATTTTTGTTTCAGCTTTTTTTAAATCCTTGAAGTTTTTAAATTTCACCAATTTAATTTTACCAAGGAGAGAGCAATATATTATGATATAACTTTTAAGAAATTTATTGTATGATATTGAAAGTTCTCCTGCCACATCTCCAAAAAAGCCATCCCTTTTATTGAATTTCCCTGACCATTTACCGCCATTTTCTAGAAATTCATAGGCTTTTCTTTTTATTAGCCCAGAAGGCTTTACCCTGGAGATATATGCATAAACTTTTTTTTTGGATTTCCCGTGCCCCGCAAGGTATATGTAGCCGTTATGTCTAATAACTGAATCACCAAATGTGGGCATGCCGCTTTTAAATAATTTTCCAATTCTAATAAATTTTAAAGGCATTTTTTTTCTATGCTTTTTATGAATGTTTAATTTACCTATTCCCATTCCTGTTACCTTAAATGGTACAAGTTTATTATTCATCTGAATTCTCACAATCATATAGTAAACATAAACTATATTACCAATTTTTATGCCGTCCACAGCCCAAAATTTGTACATGAAAGGATTTTCTCCGGGCTTATTTTTAATAAACTGTGTAACTTTGTTATTTTCTTTTGAGAAGATAAATTTAAGGTTATTAATGTTTTTATCATCAGGCATATTAGTAAAGGCCAATGAATTGCTAATCATTCCTTTCATGTTTGTTACTTTCTCAAAAGTGGAGTCTACAGTTACAACACCTTTCCAGTCACCCGTAAGTGTATCGCCAAATGTCCACATCATTGTATTCTTATCAATTTCGATAGAGGTACATCCGTCCTGACCAATGACACTCTTTAACCTGCTTCTTCCAAATATTCCCAGGTTAGAAACTTTTTCTTGTGAAGAGCAGGTCGGGATAATAAATATTATGATTAAATAAAGAGAAATGAGATGTTTTGAATTTAGTGACATACCGTGAAGATTTAATTACTTTGATTTTATATTTAAAATAGTCTCAGCCATGGATGAATTAAATTATATCACGAACCTTAAGCCAAAAAGAAAAGAGTTCATCTCAGCTTTGTTCGTGTTTTCCAAAGCTGTATTGTGCAAATATTCTATATAAAGGTGCAAGAATGATAAAATACTGAATGCGATGCCTCCTCCAAAGTAATAAGAATTGAAGTAATCTGTATTACTAAAATCACCCTTTACTTCTTCCCAGATTGCAACAGAAGCCTTAGCATATGGATGTATAATTATGGGAAGCTCAAGCTGCAAATTTCCATCCAGTCCAAATGTCTTTTTATCATACTTTGTTCCTTCTTTATCCTTTAGCGGAGAAAAATGCGCAAATGCGCCAATTCCAATACTCAGTATCATGGGTAGAATATCTTTTTTAAAGTGAGCATTAAGTCCATATTCAAAGCCCCTGGGTTTTAAATCTTCAATCTTATTAAAATATGAATATCCTCCGTATATGGATATATCAAAATCAGCATAACTATCTGGTGGCAAGGCAATAATTATACTTAATAAAATTACTAATCTAAAAGTTTTCATAATTGTTTTGTTTTCCTAAAATTTTGTGCGGTGATATTTAGAATTGATTTTATTATAAAATGCAAAATAATTAAATCTTATGTCATCGTCAACAAAATAATAAAATTACATAGTGCAAATAGGTATATATGTGCATTTTTGTATTTTTTTACGAGTTATATTTTTTTATGACCATAAAAAATGGTAAATGGAATTAAAAAATATTTATATTTATTTGAAATTAACTTGCAATATAAAAATTATATTTATATAATATTTCATAAACATTTACAATAATACTTCATTGAAAAACAAAATTACATGAAACAAATTGATAAAAATTTTTCGGGGCATAACTCTTTTACTTACCCTGATGGAAGTAAATATGAAGGTCGCTGGGAAAGGGGTAAAAAAAATGGGCCCGGCATATATATCTACAAAGATGGCAGTAAATATGAAGGTGAATGGAAAGATGACTTAAGGAGTGGAGGTGGAATATATTTCTTTTCAAACAGGGCAAGTTATGAGGGCCAGTGGGAAAAGGATATGATGCATGGAAAGGGCACATATTACTTTGCAAACGGAGCAAAATACAGGGGAGAATTCAAAAAGGATAAGATGCATGGAAAGGGAGTCTATTCTTTTACCAATGGCTCAAAGTATGAAGGTGATTTTGCCAAAGACCAATTTTGCGGAAAGGGGACCTTCTCTTCTAAAGATGGTTTTCAATATCATGGTAACTGGAAAAATGGATTGAGGCATGGCAGTGGTAAATACATTTATGCCGATAAAAAAGAATACCGCGGCTCATGGAAAGAAGGCCACAAGCATGGAAAAGGTGCGGTTTATAATGACGGCCAAATCATGTACAAGGGCAGGTGGGATAATGGGGTCCTCATTAAAATATATTAATTCATTATGATGAAGTGGTACCATGTAAAAATAGCTTGACTTATGAGAAAACCTCCATTAGAATTTGTTCAATAAAAATTGAGAAGAGGTCTTTAATGTATAACTATGATACAGATGAATGGCATAAAGAATATGATAAGCTTATAGAAGACAGGAAAAATTCACAGCCTAAGCCCTATACTGTTCTAACTCCCGAGTGGGCTTCTATGTTTTCTGATATGATCAAGGAAGATGAAAAATATAAAAAAGTATCAAAAAACTGGAAAGGCTCTCTTGTTCTGGTATTTGAAAAAGATGAAAGTGCGGGGCTTGATAATGATATTTTCATTTATATGGATTTGATAGGTACTGAATGCCGTTCTATAAAATTTGTTCCTCCAGATACTGGAAAAAAAGCAGACTATGTTCTATATTCTGAATACGCAACATGGAAAAAGATTTTGAAAGGTGAGTTAAATGTTGTTAAAGAGCTGTCACTGAGAAATATAAGGCTCACTCCCTTTAACATGATAAAGGCCGGCAAACTTGCTGCTAAAGCACAGGCGGCAATAAGGTTAGTTGGACTGGCAGGTATGTCAGGTGACAAATTTCCCGACGATCTGAATAAAATTGAACTTGAATCATACAAAGCTCTCTTAAGTGAATTGAATGAAGTTTACGGCATCTAGATAGTACCCTGACAATTTATTTGAAATATTATATTACATGGAGACAGAAATGCATGGATTAATGGGAAAGATATTAAGAATTAATTTAACTGAAGGAAAAATATCAGAAGAAAACATTGACGAGGAAGCAGCAAAAAAGTTTCTCGGCGCCAGAGGCCTTGGTACCAAGTACCTCTTTGATGAATTAAAACCAGGTATTGACCCACTGGGCCCTGAAAATATTTTGATTTTCATGTCGGGATTAATTACAGGAACTGTATCTCCCAGTGCAAGCCGATATAGTGTAGTTACTAAATCACCCCTGACAAACATCTGGGCACAATCGAGCTCAGGAGGTAAGTGGGGCGTGGACCTTAAGCATTCAGGATATGACGGAATAATTTTTGAGGGAGCATCTCCAAAACCTGTCTATCTGAAAATTGATGACGGTAAGGCTGAACTTTGTGATGCAGATGAATTATGGGGAAAAAACATTGTTGAGACAACGGATATTATAAAAAGTAAACTGGGTAAATCGTTTAATGTCGCTGCCATTGGTATTGCGGGTGAGAACCTTGTCAAATATGCCGCAATAATGAATGACCTCCACAGGGCAGCAGGCAGATGCGGTGTGGGCGCAGTAATGGGCTCAAAGAAATTAAAGGCAATTGCGGTAACGGGGAAGCAAAAAATAAAAATATTTGACGAAAAGAGATTCAAAGAAGTTTCACAAAAACAATTTGATTTACTCGGCGAAAATGTCTTCGGAGCGGGACTTAAAGCATTCGGAACAAACCTTGTTCTGGACATGGTTAATGTATGCGGCGGTCTTCCCACAAGAAACTGGCAAACAGGTGTAAGTGAATCAACGGAAGAGGTGAACGGGGAGGCCTTAAGCGAAAAAGTCCTTGTTAAATCAACAGGATGTTTTGCCTGCCCAATTGAATGCGGAAGGGGTACAGAAATTAAAGAGGGCCCCTATGCCGGAGAAAAAGGAGAAGGACCTGAATATGAAACGGTCGGTTCATTCGGGCCAATGTGTGAAGTATATGATATAAATACCATCACAATGGCCGGCTATTTGTGTAATGACTATGGCATGGATACAATATCCTGCGGCAGTACTATTGCCTTTGCAATGGAATGCTTTGAAAAGGGCATTCTCACAAAAGAACAAACCAATGGGATTGATATAAGTTTTGGTAATGCAGAAGTTATGATAGAGCTTGTCCATAAGATCGCGAAAAGAGAAGATGTGGGTGACCTTTTGGCAGAGGGGACAAGGTTAATGGCAAAACAACTTGGACAGAATTCAGAAAAATTTGCAATGAATGTAAAGGGCCTTGAACTTGCCTGTTATGATTCCAGGGGCGCAAAAATTACGGGCCTTGCATTTGCCACGGCAAACCGAGGCGGTGACCATGTAACTGCTTATGTACAGGGGCCAACATTTCTTGCAGCGCCATTTTTAGTAATAGACGACAGTGAGATTGAAGACCCACTGGTAGAGAAAGGAGAGGAAACAAAAGTTGTGAAGGAGCTTGAAGATGCCATGGCTGTCTTTGATGCTGCCGGTGCCTGTAAATTTATGGGCTTAGCACTGGATGCGGGAGAATGGTCAGCATTAATTGCAACACTTACCGGTTGGGAATTCGGAATTAAAGAATTCAGGGAAGCCGGCGAAAGAATTTATAACATAGAAAGGGCATTTAACATGAGGGAAGGCCAGTCACGCAAAAATGATACGCTACCTGGAAGGCTTCTGGAAGATCCTCTTCCAGAAGGCCCCGCTGAGGGCCATGTAAATAATTTAGATATGCTTCTCGATCCTTACTACGAATTCCGCAATTGGGATAAAAAAACCGGCAGACCAACACCTGAAAAATTGCGTGAACTTGGCCTTGAAGATATTATTGATAAAATGTGAGAGGACTGAATATTGGAATCATATCAAGACAAACCATGGACAAAGAGTTATAAGCTTGGGCCATTTAAACTTGCTGAAACCATTGAATATCCGGAGGAGCCTCTTTTTACCGTTCTTGATGACACTGCAAAGAAATTCCCCGGCAAGGATGCCTTTATTTACCTTGGCAAAGGCATGAAATATAAGGACCTCCTCTCCAATGTAAATAAAATGGCAAATGCCCTTGTGAAACTGGGTGTTTCAAAGGGAAAAGGAATTATGGTCGTCCTTCCAACCTCACCACAATTTATTATTTGCGATTTTGCAATTCTTAAAACAGGCGCCTTTCTTATTCCATGCAGCCTTCTTTTAAAAGCAGATGAACTTATACACCAGGCACAGGAATCCAAAGCTGAAACCATAATATGCCTGGACTCACATGTTGACCTTATAAATTCAATAAAAGATAAAACCAGCTTAAAGAATATTATAATTACCGCAGTAACAGATTTTTCAGATTTTGAGTCTAATGATGTTAAGGAAATTGACGGTACCCATAACCTAAAAAATCTAATTACCCAAAGTAAAACTGAACCCCCTGAAGTTGACATATCCCCTAAAGATGATCTTGCAATTCTTGCATTTACCGGTGGTTCAACTGGAGTTCCCAAGGGTGTAATGCTTACACATTTTCAGAGGCGTGCTAATATATCACAGGGACTTCCCTGGATGATGGCTCCCTTACCCAACCTGCAGGGCAGTGCGTCTTCTCTACTTGCAGTCCCCATATTTCATGCTTTTGGTCATTATTTAATGCAGGCCAGCATAGCGTGGGGAATAAGGATTCTACTAATACCTGATCCCCGTGATATAAAATTGATAGTCCAGTTAATGAATGAATACCGCCCCATGCTCATATTCATGGTTCCCACGCAAATAATGAAATTAACTGAGCCCGATGTTGAGATTAAAAGAATGCCCGTTATGATTATGTCCGGAGCGGCCGCACTCCCACAGGAAGTTGCCCTTAAACTTGAACAAAAGACTAAAATGCCCATTTCTGAAGGCTATGGCCTCACAGAAACCGGACCATGTACACATATTAACATTACGGCTTTTGGTAAGATCACACGGTTTTCTCCAAAAACTGTCCCTGGTATCGGCCTTCCAATACCGGACACCGAGGTAAAGCTTGTTGACCCTGAAACATTGGATGAGGTCCCCTTTGGGGATGTAGGCGAGTTATGGATTAGGGGTCCACAGGTTATGAAGGGATACTGGCCTGATGCAGGCTCCGGCCTTGAAAAGGACGGATGGCTGAGAACAGGCGATCTTGGAAAAATGGATAAAGAATTCTATTTCCATATCGTTGACCGCATAAAAGACATGATTAATGTTTCTGGAATGAAAGTTTACTCAATAGAAATTGACGAGGTCCTATTTAAGCACCCCGCAGTTCTAGGTGCCGTGGCCATTGGACTCCCAGATCCTGATAGACCCGGTAGCGAGAGAATTAAGGCCTTTATAAAATTAAGGGAAAGCTACAAGGATAAAATTAAGGCAGATGATATAATTGATTTCTGCAGGGAAAAGCTGGCTCCCTATGCTGTTCCTAAATTCATTGAATTCAGGGATGACCTGCCCCAAACAGTAACGGAAAAATTATTTAAGCGTGCATTGAGAGAGGAAGAAATTAAAAAAATGGAAAACGAAGGTTAGATATTAGCCCCCTGCAATGGGAGGGAACAATGATATTTCATCTCCTTCTTTTAATCCTGTTTCAAGTCCCTTAGGAATATGCTGATAATGATGGCCGTTCAACAAAATGCCATTCTCCTTATTTACCTGACCTGTTGATTCCTTAAAAAAAGCATTTTTAAAATCCCTGCCGTATTTGACCGACAGATATATAAGCAGGTTCCTAATTGTTGAACTTTCAATATCTAACTCCAAAGCATCTACATTGCCCAGCATCTTTTTTACAGATAGATATCCCTTTATATATATCTTCACTTTTAAACCAATTAAAAATATTGTATGATTTTTAATTCTATTAGTTAATTTATAATTGTCAAGATCAAATTGCATAATAACTTATGAATTAACATTTTAAGTTTCTCCCTATAATGCATAAGAATTGAAATTTTAAATATAATTATTATTTTAACTGCACTTGATTGCTCACTTCGCTATGATACTATGGTATTTTTTTTTATACATAATTGACAAATAACATGACATCATTCAAAATGCTTCTTTAGGTAATCAATTAACAAAATATTAAATGATGAATAATAATGACATGCTCATTGATGCTGCATCTAAAGGTGATATAACATCTGTTAATGATGCCCTTATTGCCGGTGCAGATATAAACACCAGGGATGAAATTGGCTATACACCCTTAATGTTTGCTTCAATTGAGGGAAGTATAGATATGGTGAAATTACTCATAAAAAAAGGTGCAAACATAAACCTTACTGACGATTTAGGCTACACACCCTTAATCAGGGCTTCAAATTACAACAAAATTGAAATTGTAAAACTTCTCATTAATCATGGTGCCGATGTAAATATTGTTTCTGACGATGGCTGGACTGCTCTTGGCTGGGCAAGTTTTTATGGCTATACAACCATAGCAAAAATACTAATCAGAAGTGGTGCAATAATTGAAGCAAGAAGTAAAATTGGACAAACTCCTTTGATGAAGGCTTCTATTGAAGGTAGAACCGATACAGTAAAAATGCTTCTTCAGTGCGGGGCAAATATTAATGCACAAAATAATAAAGGGGAAACCGCTTTAATAAAGACTTCTCATTGGGTACACGCAAATCTTATTAATAAATATTTCCAGATTGCCCGGGATCTTATAACAGAAGGAGCTGATATTAACCTTAAAAGCAATTCAGGAAAGACCGCATTAATGTATGCTTCAGAAACAGGACATTATGATGTGGTAAAGCTATTAATTAAATCGGGAGCAGATGTACACATGAAAGACAACAACGGTAAAACAGCATCTATGTATGCCAGAGAAAAAAACAATGTGGATATAGTAAAATTGCTGGCAGAAGTAAATTAGGCTAATCCAGTGAAATTATTCATTTTCATAAAATTCCTCTAATTCTTTATCAGCATATTTTATAATATTTCGTAAATGAATAAAACTGTCTAATTCCATATTTTTAAATGATACGGCAAATCCTTTATCTTCAATTCTGGAAATTACTCCTTTTATAACTATTGACAGTTTTGAACTGGAACCACTTAGTTTAATATTGCAGTCAATAACAGTATTTAAACTGATATCCTTTTCCCCGGTTTCGACAAACATCCCTTTTAAACTTAAATTTTCAACTGAGCCTCTGATTTTTTTATTGTTAAATATAATTTCAGTTTCAGTGAGAAATTCAACCCTGGCGGACTGTCGTTTTTCCATTATATACTTCCTCAGTAA
>JBHPHB010000082.1:0-12675 GCA_042569985.1 Spirochaetota bacterium
ATATTATCACTTATTGTGTTGAATGTGAAATTAATTTCATCAATATTGGATATTATGAATAAAATATATTTTCTATCCCGTTCCTATTTACCATCAATTACCGGTGGGACCTTAATAAGACAGGCCCAGGTTGAATACTTCAAAAGAAATGGTTTTGACGTTGTGGTTGTTGTCCCCGGATATGGAGCAGATGAAATTACTTATGAAGGTAATATTATAAGGTTGCCCTTTACAAAACATCTAAGGATCCTTTCAAAAATGGAGCGCATTGGTATATTTGAAGATTTCCTTGATGTATGGGTTAAAAAGGCCTTTAACTATCTGAAAGATTCAATTACTAAAAAAGATTTAATTTTTGCTACTTCCGGAGGAGGCATGGGTATAGTAAAACTTGGATCATTATTGAAAAACCACAGTGGTTGTAAATTTGTGATTAACTTTCATGATCCCATTGATTATACCAGAGTTAATGGTATGAAGCTTGATAAAAAATTTCATGTGAGTAGAGAAAAATCTGAGAAAAAATATTTGAGTAATGTTGATCTTATCATAACAAGTTCGGAGGTCAATAAGAAATCATTACAAAATAAATTCCCATTGCTGAAGAATAAAATTTATAATAATTATTTTGGTTATATAAAAGATATATCAATTAATAAAAATATGTCATCAAAATTACATATAGTCTATGGAGGAAATTTTAGTCCCCACCAGGCACCTGACATTTTAGCAAAAGTTGTGAGTAGAATTGATAATGTTGATTTATCGTTTATTGGAAATTACAAAGTAAATAAACAAATTTTAAAATATACTGATACATTTAATTTTCTTAGCACAATGGACTATGATAGTTATGTTCAATATGTTTTAAAAAACTGCAATGTGGGCTTTATGTCATTACAGGGTGATTATCTTGGGGCATGTGTTCCGTCAAAATTATTTGAGTATATAAATTTTGAAATTCCCATACTTGCCGCTATGCCTTTTGGAGATGCCTATGAAATTGTTAATGACAATAAGTATGGTATTGCCTGTAAATATGATGACTTAATATCTTTAGGCAAAGCAATAGAAAAAATGAAAAATGAAGATCTGAGAAATACTTTTATAGAAAATATACAGCGGGATAAAGAAAAATGGTCCATGGAAAGACAAATTAAAGAAACCATAAATTTAATAAAACAAGTCTGGAATTAACAATATTTTATGTATATTGCAACCATAAATTATTACTTGACTGGATGCTGTCTATTACGAAAGTACAAACAATAATTAATTAATTTAGAGAAGAAAATGGAATATATTAAAAGTATTTTAAAAAAAATTTTGAGGCCATTACTTAGACAGAGGGCAAAAAACAGGGTCATAAAAATTAATAAAAATTTAAATGATGAATTATCGAAAAATATTATTTCAGCAATTGAAGATACGCTAATTAATAATATACATGATGAAGAAAAAATATTTATAGATAAGATTGAATCATTAAGACAATCATTAAACAGCAGTTCTCAAAAGTTGACAGTAACAGATTATGGAGCCGGCTCCCCCAATGTTAAACAAAGGCAGGATGAAATGCCTAAAGACACAACGTACCAGTGTTCAGTTAGTGATGTCTCCGGGGCAAGCAAATCATTTTTTTGGGGTTTATTGTTATTCAAGATATTAAGATATCAAAAACCTGCAAAATGCATCGAGTTGGGAACGTGCCTGGGCATTTCCGGTTCCTACCAGGCATCTGCTCTTAAAATAAATGGTACAGGTGATTTAATTACCTTGGAAGGTGTCTCTTCTTTTGCATCCCTCTCTGAAAAACATTTTCAGCAATTGGGATTGGATAATGTTCAAACTGTTACCGGTCCCTTTCAGGAAACACTTAAAAATGTTCTTATAGAAAATCAGCCCGTGGACTATGTGTTTATAGATGGCCACCATGACGAGGAAGCAACAATAAACTATTATTATGAAATATTTCCGTTTTTAAATGAATCATCAATCCTTGTTTTTGATGATATTTCCTGGTCAAAGGGTATGAAAAGAGCATGGAAAAAGATAACTGGTGAAAAAGACATCAAGGTGGTTTTTGATTTATGGCCCATTGGGATTTGTATTTTAAATAAGAATATTTCTACAAAAACATATTATTCAATTCCCATAATTTAATATTTTATTTCCCCAGCCTGGTATAGACTTTTTTTCTTGAAAACCAGTATTTATGCTTTCGAAAGTAATAGAATAATCCCGTGAGATGACTTCTGGATAATTTTGAAAATGGAGAAGAATGAGATATCTGTTTTGTTTTATGAATTATTTCAAAATCGGGATAATATACAATTTTCTTATTCGCTTTCCACACACGAATTGAAAAATCGACGTCTTCAGGAGCATATAAAATATTTTCATCCAGGTAGCCTATCTCTTTTAATATTGTACCCGGAATAAACCAGCATGCAGAAATTGCGGTATCCACTTCTTTAATTGTTTCAAATGGAAAATCACTGTAAAAATCATTTGTGTTATATTTAATGAATCCGAAAATTGAGAAAAGCTTTCCGATTTTCTCCAAGAGGGTAGGGAATTTTTTTACTGAATTTTGTATACTACCATCTTCAAATACAATTTTTGGTGCCGCAATACCAATATCCCCGTGGTTTGCTAAATATTCCAATATATCTTTTATGCTTCCCTTTGATAATATTGTATCTGAATCGAGGATGCAGATATAATCACTGTTTATCTTTTTTAGGGCAACATTCCGGGAATATGTTGTACCCGTGTTTTTTTGTAAATAGGTGCAGTTTATTTCGGGGTATTTTTTTTCAAATTCATTTAATAACTCAACTGTTCCGTCGGTTGATCCATTATCAACTATGTATATTGAAAAGGGAGAGTCCCATTCGCGGCATTTTGCCAATATACTTTCAATACAATCATTAATATCATTTATTGAATTCCATGTTAAAATTACAAAAGATAAGCTCATAAGTAAGACCTTTTAGTATTAAAAACTGTTGTAGATTTTTAAATAATCACTAATAATGGTATGCCAATTTCTTTTCTCAATGACATATTTACGTGCCTTTTTTTGTAAGTCCCAAGTTAATTTGGGATTATCAATAATTTTAAATACCCTATCTTTTAAATTGTCCACATCTCCGCTTTTAAATAAAAATCCCGAAGTACCCTCAATAATTAATTCCTTGATACCGCCCACATCACTTCCGATTACAGCTTTTTCCATGGCCATTGCTTCAAGGGGCTTTAAGGGTGTAACAAGTTCGGTAAGCCGTATGCTGTTCCTCGGGTATATTAAAATATCAATTATGGAATAATATTTTAAAACATCATTATGTGGTACCTTTCCCGTTAAAACAATATAATCATCAAGTTTATTTTCATGGACCATCCTTTTTATATTATCAAATTCAGCCCCCCCCCCCAACTAACATTAAAACAACATTATTATTTAGAGGAATTATATTTAGCATTAATGTTACAAGTTGATCAATTCCCTCAAAATAAAAAAAGGATCCAATAAATCCCAAAACCATTTTACCTTTTAAGTTATATTTATCAATGAGGTTACTATCCGGTTTTAATGGCTGAAATCTATCGATGTCCACTCCATTGGGGACTACTGATATTTTTATTTCCGGAATTCCACGTGAAATGATTTCTTTTTTCATGGACTCACATATGGTAATTAACCGGTCTGCCTTTTTGTATAAATCAGTTTCTATATAACGGCTAATTGTATATTTTAATGACCCCTTCTTAAAGGTCCCCTGGTCAACTGCGGCATCTTCCCAAAATGCTCTCACTTCATAAACTAAGGGGATCCCTAACTTTTTTGCAGCCTTTCTTGCAGCTAATCCGTTTAATGACGGAGAGTGTGCATGGATTATATCAACTTTTTCGGTGGATAAAATTTCTATAATTCTTTTATACATAATAGAAATTTGCTTCCATTCTTTCAAAAATGGTATCCCCCAAATACCCTTATTATATTTACTATTTATTATTCTATAATATTTAATATTATCAATTATTTCTTCATTTTCTTTTGGGTGTTTGTGCTTTGGGGAGGTTAGTACAATTACATGAAATCCATGTTTCCGTTGATTTTGTAATATATACTGACTTCTAAAGGAGTATCCGTCTAGTTGAGGGACTGAGTGATCAAGGATATGTAATATTTTTTTTTTCACAAATTCCTATTTGCTGATTTTTTATACATTTTAGTTATTAAATTTGAGGTACAATTCTATTTATAAATATATATTAAAAAGTCAAGGATAACTTGACAAATATATATTACTTGGCTTAATTTGATAAAGCATAAAATGGGTTGTTATATTAGAACTGAAGAAGAATAAGATTTTATATTATGATAAGTAAAATTAGACGAACATACCAATTTATACTGTTGCTGGTTGATATAATCCTTGTAATTGGATCAATTGTACTATCATTTATTTTAAGGCTTAATCTTCGTTCTTTACTTGATGATTCAATCAACGTAGTCCCGCTAATTGTCTTTGTATTTATATTGATATTATATTTTATGAATACCTATAATATTGATCAGACATTTAGGACAATAAAATATACTTCACAATATTCTATTGCGTTTATTGTCATAGCCATAAGCTGTGCAGTAATTTTCTATTTATTCCCGCCATTAAAATATGGAAGAGGAATACTCGGTATCTTATTAATTACATCATATGTTTTATTATTAATCTGGAGATTTATTTATGATGCATTTATACATAAATCTATTGATAAAAAGAGAATTGCCGTTCTTGGGATTGAAAAGCATTATAAAGAAATAGTTAATCTCATCGAAAAAATTAATTATTTTTCATTTATTGGCTTTATTGGTAGAAAAAAAAGTAAAATCTCCGAATATCAGGTATTGGGAGATTCCAATGATGTAAAGAAAATAATAGAGAAAAATGACATAGATGCAATAGTTTTAGCAAAAGACTATAATGATAAGGATTTAGAAAGAGATGTGCTTGATATAAAAATGAAGGGAATAATGATATATAATGTTCCCATGCTTTATGAGCATGTATCGGAAAAAATACCCGTCTCATATATCAGTGATTTTTGGCTAATATTCAATACTTTTACGGGAATAGATGATAATATATATAATAATAGGATTAAGAGGATTGTTGATTTAATAGTTTCATGCATTGCCCTGATTATAACATCTCCAATTCTAATACTTTCAGCAATTGCAGTGAAACTTAATTCAAAGGGGCCCGTATTTTATAAACAAATACGTGTTGGATATGATGATAATAATTTCCAGATAATTAAATTCAGGTCCATGAGGATCGATGCAGAAGAAAAAACAGGGGCTGTGTGGGCAAGCGAGAAGGATCCCCGCATTACTTTTGTCGGGAAAATAATAAGGAAGCTTCGGATCGATGAACTGCCCCAGTTAATAAATATTTTGAAAGGTGACATGTCATTGATGGGGCCAAGACCGGAGAGGCCTGAATTTGTTAAAGAATTAAAAAAAGATATTCCCTATTATTCATTGAGGCATGTTATAAAACCGGGATTGACAGGCTGGGCACAGATTAATTATCAATACGGGGCATCAAAAGAAGATGCTTTGGAAAAACTGCAATATGATTTATATTACATAAAACACCTTTCATTCGGATTTGATATAGCGATACTATTACGTACAATTCATGTTATTTTATTTGGTATTGGAGCAAGGTAAAAAGCTATAATCATGCAGATCCCTTTTCATAAATCTTATATCACCGAAGATGAAATTACTGCAGTCACTGACACACTCCGCAGTGGCTGGATCACCATGGGCAAAAAAACAAGGGAGTTCGAAAATAGTTTCAGTGAATATCTTGGTGTGAAGAATTCCGTTTCATTTAATTCCGGCACAGCTGCACTGCATCTTGCCCTGAAAGTGCTGAACATTAAAGAGGGAGATGAAGTAATGCTTCCCGCAATGACATTCGCTGCCACATCCGAGGTCATTACATATTTCAATGCCAAACCGGTATTTATCGATGTTGATAAAAATACGCACCTAATGGATGTAAATAAAATTGAGGAAAAAATAACTAATAAAACAAGGGCCATAATCCCGGTGCATTATGCCGGGCAGCCCTGTGATATGGAAGAAGTACTTGATATTGCAAAGAGAAAGGACCTCTTTATTGTTGATGATGCGGCACACTCTCTTCCTTCGTGGTATAAGAAAAAAATTATTGGTTCAATATCTCATATAACCTGTTTCAGTTTTTATGCCACAAAGACGATTACAGCCGGTGAAGGCGGGATGGCTGTTACGCAGAATGATGACTGGGCTGAAAGGATGAGGCTGCTACGGCTTCATGGGCTCAGCAAGGATGCATGGAAACGTTATTCCGACAGGGGAAACTGGGAATACGATGTAGTTGAACCTGGATACAAATATAATACCACTGACATGAATTCAGCCCTGGGCATTGAGCAACTCAAAAAGGTTGAAGACATGTGGAAAAAGAGAGAGAAAATCGCGGCAAAGTATAATGATGCCTTTAAAATAAATGATATAATTATCCCTTACAGTGTTAAGAATGACAGGGTGTCTTCATGGCACCTCTACCCGATAAAGCTGATGCTGGAAGCCCTTTCCATTGACAGGAACCATTTTATTGATGAACTGCAGCAAAGAGGCATCAGTACAAGCGTACATTTTATTCCATTGTACAGGTTTAGCTGTTACAGGAATGTAGATAACAGCATTGATAAATTTCCCGGGTGTGAATGGGTTTTTGATAGGATAATTTCCCTGCCCATTTTTCCGGCAATGACTGATGATGAGATTAATTATGTCATTGAAAATGTAATCGATATAGCAGGTAAGAATAAAAGATAATCTTATGAAACAAAAACAGAAGATATTAATTGTTGGAGCAGGAGAAGCCGGCAGGATGCTGTTATCTGAATATGACAGGAGGGGCAGGTCTTCATCAGTTATTGGATTTGTTGATGATGATAAAAGTAAAATTGATTCAGTTATTGAGGATAAAAGGGTTTTTAACACAATAGATAATATTGATGTTGTAATTAAAGAATATTCAATAAACCAGGCAATAATTGCCATTCCCTCTGCAGACTCTACCGTGGTAAACAGGATTGTATCCGACATTATCTCAACTGATTTTGATGTAAATATCTATATTGTCCCGTCAGTGGAAAGATATTTTGACAGGGTCCCGCTGTTTCCTTCTTTGTCGGATTTAGCACTTGGTGATCTTTTGGGGCGTGATGAATATCTCATTGATGTCGATCTCATTCAGGATAAATTTAAGGGGCGTACAGTGCTTATCACGGGTGCCGGGGGAAGTATTGGTTCTGAAATATGCAAACAGATTTTAAAATTTGATATTGATAAACTCATAGCCATTGGAAAGGGAGAGCATTCAATTTATACCCTGGCAAAATCACTCAATGAATATATCTCGTTTATGAAAAATAAGCCTGAAATTATTTACCGCATTGCTGATGTGAGGGATAATAATTTAATGGGTAGAATATTTAAAAAATATAATCCCCATATTGTTTTTCATGCTGCTGCACACAAACATGTCCCCCTCATGGAATTCAACGAACTTGAGGCAGTTCAAAATAATGTATTGGGCACTTTAAATATTCTTGATCTGTCAAGTAAATACGGTGTTAATGAATTTGTCCAAATATCTACAGATAAAGCAGTTAATCCGTTAAGTATAATGGGGGCCACAAAGAGGCTCGCCGAGCTTATAACGGATTATTATAATATAAAGAAGGATTTAAAAACGGCAGTTGTACGATTTGGAAATGTAATCGGCAGCAGGGGATCTGTTGTTCCACTCTTTAAAGAGCAAATCGAAAAGGGCGGACCAGTAACCGTTACTGATCCCGAAATAAAAAGATACTTTATGAGCATCCAGGAGGCTTCAATACTGGTTATAAATGCAGCAGCTTTATCCGGTGGAGGAGAAATCTATGTGCTCGATATGGGTAAGCAGTACAAGGTAGTTGATGTTGCAAAGAAGTTAATTGAGCTTTACGGATATGTTCCGGATAAAGATATAAAAATAGAATTTACAGGGCTCAGGCCGGGGGAAAAACTCTACGAGGAACTGTTTTATGATAAGGAGAATTTATTAAAAACAGAGAATGAAAAGATTTTTGTTTTAAACAGGGATAAAATTATTAATACTAAAATTGAAAAGTTCATTAAAAAAGAAAATAAAAAGATCGCCCGTTATAGTTCAAATGAAATTAGAAAAATGCTGAAGGATTTAATAGGGGAATATGACTTTTCTGATTTTAGTAAGGCTGATTATTCTGAATCTAAGATTGTAAATTGATTCAATTTGTTCATACGGTATAGGATTTTTGTTTCATAACCATCATTGTCCACTGTATCCTCAAAATACTCCCACCCTCTTTTGGTATAATATTTATAAAGCATGTCCCTGTTTTTTTGGCTAAGAAAAAGATAAATTTTATTATGACCTGAATCCACGGATTTCTGTATGATTGTGTTCGTCAGTAATTCCCCGATACCTGTTTTTCTATAATCCTCAATTACATAAAGTGATGACAGCCAGGGGTTGAGGTCTTTTCGGGCCCACAGGTCATTATCCTTAAGGGTTGCCATACCAACGGGTAGTGTGTTGTGTAGTGCAATATATGTATAGGGAAGAGATGCATTATTAGATATATTTCGAAAATATTTCAGTACAGTGTCAAAACTAATGGTCCTGTCTTTATACCACTCCAGGTATGACCAGTGGGCCAGTATTGGTGTGGCATCGGGAAATTCATTGAGGGGTTTTATTATAATTTTATTATTTGATATCATATTGATTTATATTCTTCATCTTGTATCAAATTTGTAAATAGAAATTTTTAATTCCAGCCCCCCAAATCCACGTTCTCAGGATGAGGTTGATGGCCCTTCGGGAAGCTTCGCTAGAAACGCAGGCACAGGATGTGCCGAAAAGCATTTGCCCCGGAGGGGGGCTTTACTGAATATTTTCCTATTAAGTTTATTTTAAAGGGGTTGATTTAAGAAGTGTATCTTCTTTATGTTTGAATTTTTTATAAAATTTATTGTAATAATATGTCTTAAAATATTATTATCTTCAACTATGAAGAAAAGTGTCACCATAAAAATTGTTTTTCTCACATTCTTTATATATTTAATTCCCATTTCTCTATTTTCATCAGCAGATAGTAATGAAAAAGGGAAGTTAGAACAGCATATCTATGAGAGTTTTTATTCAGGGGATTACCATAGAATTTTCGAAAGCATTGAAAACTTTTTAAATAAATATCCCTTTGAGCCTGTGTCAGTTCAATATTATTCAGATCTAATCCAGTTAGCTGATGTTTTTGGTTATGAGAGAATTGAAACTATTTTCAGAAAAAGATTGCTGGATCTGGAAAAAAGTAACCCCGGTAATAAAAATCAATTATACCTGTTATTGAACCTGAAGCTTGAAAACTTACTTTATCATATTAACCCGCAAAAAGCAAAAGATGTATCAAAGAGATTAAATCCCCTGAGAAAATGGTCAATTGTCGGCCCCTATAAAAAGTACGGCGATATGGATATAGACCACCCGTTTTTGCCTGAAATAATTTCAGACCATTCTACCTTAAGAGAAAAGAAGAGAAATTTTTATGCTAAGAACGGCAGGGGAAATGTTAATATTAAGAAACTTCTCTATCCCGGGAATGGTATTGCCTATGCGATAACATCATTTAATTTAAAGGGGCCTGTTAAAATTAGAATATACTCGAATTCGAAATACAAGCTTATAGTTAATGGAAAAACATGTATAAATAATTATAATAGGGATTTCAGCAATATCAGGATCGTAAAAATATGGGGTACGGACAGGATTACATTGATGCTTAAGTTGATGAGCTCTCCGTCCTGGAATTTTAGAGTAATTTTAACAGATGAGAATGATAGGATTATCAAGCATAAGCTGCATACCCGTAAGTTATATCTAAAGGATTTCAGATTTAGAGAGGAGATGGAGTATCCCTATAATGTTTTTATGAAGCAAGCGGGGAAAAATGATAGCCCGAAAAACAGGGTAAGTGAAAAGGCAAGGGCATATAAAAATCTTGGAATATATTTTGATGAACTTGGGAGCTATAAGTCAATTCAACATTTTAAGAATTCCCTTTCATTGAAATATAGTATTATTACTGAATATTCGCTTTCTTCAGCAATGATTGATTTAAATGATAATAAAAGTTCTGCCGTAAATATTGAAGGGTGGAGGATAATAAATGAGTTGAGCAGGAAGAATATTGATTTTGTACCTGCCCGTTATAAAAAATTTAGAAGGTTAATAAATAACAGGGATTTTTTACGGGCATATAAAGATGGCAGGGAATTGATTTTAAAATCACCTAATCATTTTTTATTATATTTTAGTTTTTTAGATTTGCTTGATTACCTTGGATATGAAAATGAATTTAAGGAATATTTATTTGAGTTTAAAAATAGATTTCCCTATTCAATCTACCCATTAATATCTGAAGCCCGGTTTTATAAAAATAAGGATATTGAAAAGTATATAAATATATGTAATGATATATTAAAGAAAAAAACATCATATAGTACCATTAATAAACTCATAAGTATATATGAATCCAGGGGGGAATATGAAAGGGCAATAAAACTTATTGGGAAATATAATTATAACGATGCTTTAACTGACAGGTATGTTGATAACCTGATAAATATAAAAAACTATGAGTTAGCCAAGAAACTGATTTTCAATAAGATCATTTTAAATGAGACCCCCTATTCATATTACAGGCTGGGGAAGATTGATTTTTTAGATAATTCAGATCCAATGATGTATTGGCAGAAAATGATATCACTGAATCCTTCTCTTCATAATCTATCAGATTATGTTAAGTATCTTGGCAGCCAAAAAATGCTCAATCCCTTTCAAAAGTATATTGGTAAAAGTTATTTAAATAAAAAAATCACCAAAGAAATAATTTCAGATAATATTAAATCATCCCATATAAAGTTTAAGGGAAGAATATTTTTATTGCAGAAGGATGGAAGCAGCAGGATCTTCTGTGAGGATCTAATTGTTATTAAGGACCAGAAGGGGATTGGCAAGTGGGGCGAGTATAAAGTACCCTACCAGGGTAAACTTTTACCTGTAAGAATAAGGGTTTATCAAAAGGATGGAACTTTTAGTAATTCCTATAGGATTAATAAAATTGACAGTAATAATTATGTAAGCTTAAGTTCTTTAAAGAAAGATTCAATAATTCACATATCATATATTGTTAATAATCCTATTTCCATACAGGGTAATTCAAAATTCTTTTATATTCCATACTCTCACATACAAAATTATGATGAGGCCGTTGAAAATTTTTCTATAAAGATTATTTCGCCCGAAGAGATTGATGTTAATTTTAGCTTCAAAAATAAGGATAAAATTAGTATTTATAAAATTGGTGATAAAAAAGTATATTCCCTTGAGTTAAGGGGGCTTGGTAAAATCTACAGGGAGGACTTTTCCGGCAGCAGCCTCAATAGCCTGCCATATTTTTCATTCTCAACAATGAAGAATTTGGATGACTTTAGAATATGGTATGATGGCTTACTCATGGGCAAGGATGAATTTTTATCTTTTGATCCCATTAAGATGATTTATCCAAAAGCGGACTTGAAAAGCATTAAAGAAAAAAATGTATCGGATATAATCGAAAAAGTTTATGGGTATATTTCCCGGGAAATTAATCTGCAAAAAAATCTGCTTTACTATCCTGAGTTAGCTGAAAATATAATGTATAATAAAAAGGGTACTACTGAAGATAAGGTTATCCTGGCAAAGGCTATTCTGAAAAAACTAAATATAAAATCATATATTGTGTTTACCAGAAAAAAATATATGCCTAAAAATAAAATGTATATATCCCCTGCAGCCTTTTCAAATATACTTTTATATGTACCCGTTGATATAAAAAAATCAATATGGCTGGATTTTTCGAGTGAATATTTCAAATGCGGTGAAGTAAATCCTGCGATTAAAGGAACAAATTCAGTTATACTATTGAAAAATGGAGTTATTAGAAAAAAAATTAATCTCAAGGGTATTCATGGAAAGCATACAAAATATGAAATTACAATTCTTGATGGCGGAGAAGCTAAATTTAAAATAAATTCTTCTTATACAGGAATTTATGGTTCAATCAGAAGACATTTTAAGTATAAGTTATATAATGAGGATGTTTTATATTTACTTTTCAGTAAAATAATGCCCACCCTGGATATTAGAAAATATATTATAAAAAATGAGCTGGATAATAGATACCCCTTTGAGATAAATCTTGAGGGTAGTGGATTGGGATTGTTTATTGCCGGGGTGGATAAGTTAATAGTTCAGCCGATTTTGAATAAATGTGATGTTTATAAGTATATCCGATATCCACGGAGAAAACAACCACTGGTTATAACCTATCCCATTGTGGAGGATGAAAAATATATATATAACCTTCCGGCAAGATATCTTAATTATGAAATCAAGAAGAAGTTTTTAATAAAAAGTAAATTCGGTATGTTTGATATCAGAATTGTAAAACAAAGAAGTTCAAATATTTTAA
>JBHPHB010000083.1:0-12667 GCA_042569985.1 Spirochaetota bacterium
GATGCATATATTGGAATGAAAAAAATCAATCCACAATTGACTGTCGAAATAAATTGTCAATAATTAATTTATTAACACCAATTTTTATGTTCTCATGACATTTATATCTTTATTTACATAAATGGATTGATCTCATAAATAGAAAACATGATGGATTTTTTAAAAATATTATTAAAAGCTTATCTTGCTGAAATTGATGCCCTCCATCTTGACATGGCAATGCCTGAAATGTCGGGAAAAGATGCATATATTGGAATGAAAAAAATCAATCCACAATTGACTGTCGAAATAAATTAAATATCTCCTTTCTTTATTATTTCAGAAATTCTTTTCTTCAATTCGTCAATACCTTCGCCGGTTTTAGCAGAACCCACCACAGAAAGGGGATATTTTGCTTTCATCCTGTTTATAACTTTTTCATCACCCGCTATGTCTGACTTGTTAAAAAACAGTATCATAGGTTTTTCATTACACATAATATTATTCAACTCTGCGTTAACTGTTTCAATATTATTTAAAAAGTTATCCGAATAAAGATCAATAACATGAATAATATAATCGGCATTTTTAATCTCCTCAAGGGTTGACCTGAAAGACTCAATTAAATTTGCCGGAAGATTTGTGATAAAACCGACTGTATCTGTCAATAATGTTTTTACTGTATTCTCAAGGTATACAATTCGGGTATATGAATCAAGTGTGGCAAACAGCCTGTTCTCAACAAAAAGATCGTCCTTTGCCAATAAATTAATAAGTGTTGATTTGCCTGTGTTTGTATACCCAACTACAGCGCCAAGGCTTTCCTTGTTCCTGGCATTTCTCAACCGTTCCCTGTGGGCTTCAATTTTTTTGAGCTTTTTCTTCAGTTTTGTAATGCGTTTTAAAATGTGGCGCCTGTCAGTTTCCAGCATTTTTTCGCCGGGGCCCCTTGTGCCTATTCCGCCGCCAAGCCTTGACAAAACACCTCCCAATCCCTTTAGCCTGGGTAAAAGGTACTTAAGCTGAGCAAGTTCAACCTGTATTTTCGCGTCTGAACTCCTTGCCCTCCTTGCAAATATGTCGATAATAACTTCGTTTCTGCCCACTACCCTGCACTTTAGATTATCTTCCAGTTTTCTAACCTGTGCGGGACTGATACTGTTTAAATCAAAAACGAGGAGCTTTATTTTTTCTTCATTAATTATTGCTCCAATCCTGGCAAGATTTCCCTTCCCCATTATGAATCCAGGGTCTATCTTTTCCCTGTTAATTATCATGGAGTCAACAACAATGCCTCCCGCCGTTTGGACAAGCATTTTTAATTCATCAAGGGAATATTGAGTCTGCTGAATATCATGCCCTTTAATTCTAATTGCCAATAGGAGGGATCGCTCATCACGTGACGAAGGAATTCTATTTACTGATGCATCCATTGAATATAATTTTACACCCTTTTGTTATTTGATTGTTATGAAACCAGCCTTTGTTTACCTCAAGTGCATATTTTGCGGGTTTTACCGATTCATATGTAATACTTGTATCAAGTGGCTTCATATGAAGTATCTCATTTATTATACCCTCGTTACTGATGTATGCAATGCTTAAGGGGATGAATGTGTTTTTCATCCAAAAACTCAGCTTACTTTCATCTTCGAAAATAAACAACATGCCATGATTTATGTCCAGGTTCTTTCTATACATCAAACCGATATTACGTTTTCTAACAGTTGCTGCAGTTTCAACATAAAGAGTTTTAGTTTTCTTTTGATTATTTATTATGTTAATTTTACATTTACCGGTATAATTATTAACAGGCCTGCAGAACTGTAAAGCTATAATTTGCAAAACAATTATTGATGCAAATATTATTTTAGGGGGTCTGCGTTTTACAATTTTAATGCGCAAAATTGATGTGGGATTAAATTTAAAATTCATTCGTATATATCAGCTTTATCATACGATTAAGTTTTTCATTCTGATGAAGCATAAGGTCAACTTCAATGGCAAGGGTGTTTTGATATGAATACACTAAACCGAAGTTAAACAGTGTCTGTTCTGCCCTCTGTAAATTCCAGTAAAGCCTTTCAATTTCAAATTTAACCCGGAAGAATTCGCCAAGGGGAATATCAAAAGACAGAAAATAAGATGTATCCCTGGGAACAAAATATGGCTGAGCCGGGAGCCTCATTCCAAAGCTTATATACTGTTCTGACTCAAATAGATATATTGGTTTTGTAATAACAAAATATGGACCATATATCATCCTGTTCAGTTCATTATAAGTGTTATTTACCTCTCCCTCTCCGCCAAGATAAAATGAATCATAGCCAATGGCTATTGATATGGGAAATGACTCCCAGCCGTCAGTAAATTTCAACCTTGCAACAACACCTGGAATATTTGGCTGGGGCTTTTCTTTGCCAATGGCGCCCTGCATATCAAATGAAATTCCAAAAAACAGATTATCATGCAGCCCGATGAATGTTTTAAATTCAACACCGCCATTATCGTATCCCAACAGGGATACCTGGTAAAATCCACGTCCAAGTGTAAAGGCAGTGGGTGTATCAACTACAGTTGTATTTTTACTCTGACCAAAGACGCTTATTGGCAAACAAATCAATAATGATAATACTATTAATCTTAATCTCATATAATTAATATCCTTTTATTAGCTTATTAAACTTATCGTAATAAATGCATTATCATTTAATAATAATATGCTATCTTGATGTTAATTTATTGAGGTTTTGCCCCCCATACCCCCCGCAGGGGGGCTCTCCAGTATTGGAATGTACAGAATTTTTAATTTATTATCAATCAAACAATTCTATCTTACTTCTTTAAAAAAGTTATTTGCGGTAGATACTGAGATTAAAAGTCCCCCTCCGTGGGGTTCTGGGGGCAGAGCAGAGGATGTATTTTAACTTCAACTTATATAATCATTATTTAATTATTAATATTTATTTTGAATTTCAATCAGTTCATTTATACCTTTTTTTGCCAGGTCCATCATATCATTGAGCTGGTCAAAAGAAAAAGAGGAACTTTCGCCTGTGCCCTGAATTTCAACGAGTTTGCCAGTGCTGTCCATGACTATATTCATATCCACTTCAGCCCTTTTGTCCTCTCTGTAGTCAAGATCCAAAAGTAGTTCATTGTCAACATATCCGGCAGAAATTGCCGCAACATTGGCAATTATTGGAATTTTATGAATAATCCCTTTTTTCATAATTTTTGAAAGAGCCAGCTTTAACGCGATATATGCACCAGTAATTGATGCAGCCCGTGTACCACCGTCAGCCTGCAAAACATCACAGTCCACTGTAATGGAAATATTTTCCATCATTGAAAGGTCCACCACACATCTTAGTGACCTGCCGATTAACCTCTGTATTTCCACTGACCTGCCGTCCCTTTTTAATAATTGTCTTTTTTGTCTGGGATTTGTTGAATATGGAAGAAGCGAATATTCTGCAGTCAACCATCCAGTATTATTTTTTTTTGCATGGTCAGGGACATCTTCGCTAATATCTGCCGCACAGATGATCCGGGTGTTTTCCATTTCAAAGAGTACCGAGCCAAGTGAATTTTTACAGAAGTCTATTGTTACCCTGGGTTTTCTAATTTCATCCTTTTTTCTTGAGTTCCTCATCAAGTTTTTCATTCTCCCTTTTCAGTTTGATTAATTCTTCAATGTCCCTTATCTTTTTTTCAATATTTTTGTAATAAGGGTCATAATCCCTGCATATTTTAAACTCAGTCAGGGCTGTTTCTACATCATTAGCTATAAAATACTGTATGCCCCTGTTGTAATGTATTGCCGCATTTCTTTTATCGTCAATAGTAATTACCTTGGGTATTAGCTTAAAAGAAATGTTGAAGGAATAATTTGGCCCAAAGGTACCCGAATCTGAAAATGATGTATCAAGTATTATGGAAACATTTTTTATTGTGTAGTGGAAACCGATTCCAAGAGAATATGTGCCTCCATCATTAAACCTGTAACCTGACCTTAGAGAAATTATTTCCATGTAAATCAATTCCATGCCAATGTTCATTCTAAAACTTTCATCAAATCCATAAGTAAAATCATATAAATCGGAAGCATCAATAATATTTTCTGTGAAATCAACATTGAACCCAAACCAGTGTGTGAGCTTATATGAAATACCAAACCTCAACAGCCTGGGCAGTGGAGCATTCTCAATATTAACTCCGAGATTTTGAATTGAAAGGCCAACATGAAAGTTTCTCACGGGCGCCTTAAAGGGCGAGTACATATAAAATCCCTTTAAAACTCCCACGTCAAAGGCAACGGAATTATAAAACTTGCTGTCAATTTTCTGATAAATATACTTTATTGAACCACCGACGTACATAAATTCTAAATTATATCCATATGCTGCCGTGAATGCCCCGTTATAGAAATCAACCTTGCCCACGGTATTTCCATCAATGTCAATCTTGTCAAACGGTGGTACCCAAAAAAGGGAGTTTGATACACCCAGGTATCCGTTATACAGAGGATAGGCAAAACTTACATTTTCAAATCTTGAATCGAGAATCAGCTCCTGGTGGTTAACAGATACCATTGGATATTTCAATGTTGCAAGTCCCGCAGGATTATAGTAGATAGAGTTAATATCATTTATTTCTGAAGTGAAAGCCTCTCCCATTGAAAGGGGCCTGCTGCCGATGCCAAGTTCAAGGAAATCAGCTGCAGAAGTACCGGCTGAACCGGCACCGAGTAAAACTTCTGGGCTTACTGTAAATAAACAAACAACTAAGATTAAGGTGATATAATATATATTTTTTAATTTAATCATTATAATGGCTGATAGAAATATGCCCTCATATTTTGGGCATATTAAATAGAAGTTAATAATATAATACTAAATTTTCAAGTAAATAATGCAAACAAAATATTTTATTATAGCCCCATAAAATAAATGTATGTTCTAAGAGTATATTTTTTGGATAATTGAATTAAAAGAAAGAGATTCATCAAAGGGAATTACCTCAATATTAAAACTGTTATCATACAGGCTGTTATATTCAGAAATTAAATCTTCAATTAATCTAATCTTACTGTCATTGGTTATAAGAAAAATCACATCCTGCTTAAGGCGAAGGATTATTGAATCTTTTGCAGTAAAAGAAAATATTTTTGCATATATATACTTTAATGTTAAGATAATCTCCCTGCTGTAATTATTATCCAATTTAATCAAAACACATGATTTTCCATTTATGCTTGGATAAACCTGGAATAGATATTCGAATAAATAAATCAGCCTGTTATAATCGGGAGAATCACTGTCATAACGGATAATCAAGTTTTCTTCAACAAACATCATAACAAGGGCTAACCTTTTGACAAGTGATCCATAAATTTTTGCTTTATCCACATCCTTATTAACCTTAACCATGAGTATGGAGGTGTTGGGAATATAGTATGAATTTTCAAGATTCCTGTTTAAATCTTCAATTGGAACATTTATCAAATTACTTATATGGATAAAGTAAAATGAATCAAAATTATCATCAATTACTTCGGAAAACCTCTTATTTAAAAACTTGTCATTTTTAATTAAATCCCTTTTGAGAAAATATCCATTATAGGAATTGTGTATTTCTTTTATTAAATTGTCATTAATGCCAAAATATATATCGGTGTTGTCAATTTTTTCGATTGTACTCAATTCCGGCAAAAAACATTTCTTGTCAAAATTATATGTCAGTATTGAATATTGAGGTAATGATAGTTTTTTAAATTCTCCATCAATATAACTTCTGATGAAATTTTGAAAATTATCGAAGGAACCGTCTATACAAAATGGCTCAAATGAAGCATTTACATCTTTGAGATTTTTGAAATTTTTTACTTCATAGTATAACTGGTGAAGTTTAAGCAGCAGATTCTGCTCACTGATTTTTTCCAGGGCATCTGAATAATGGGGGATATTTTCCTGAGAACCTGTATCTTCTGTTTTAGTAACTTTACTGACCAGCTTCCTCAGGTCTTCATTAAACGTTTTTTCTCTCATGATATTGATATCGTTTTTATAAATATCAATATCATCATCGTCTTTGATAATTAAATCAAAATCCTCATCATCGAAATTGCCATTAGAACTTGAATCAAACTCATTTGATTCTGCAGATTTGGCTTCTTCAGTCAAATTACCTCCCTTAATAAGACAGTTCAAGCATTTTATCCAGAGCTTTTTTTGCCTTTATACTAATATCTTTATTAACGGTAATATGTGTTTTTTCATTTAGGATTGATTGATATAATTTTTCCATGGTAATCTTTTTCATATTTGGGCATATAAATGAATCTGATGCAGGGATATATTCAATTTTATCATTAGCCAGTTTTAGCTTGTGTATCATGCCGATTTCCGTGCCCACGATAACTTTTTTAGCATCTGTTTCCATAACAAATTTTACCATGTTTCCAGTAGAAAGAACTTCATCTGCCATATCAATTACCGAAGGCTGACATTCGGGATGCACCATTACAACGGCATCAGGGTGCTTTTTCTTTATCTCAACCAGGTCTTCCTTGAAAAAGTTTTCATGAGTTGGACAAAATCCCTGCCATAGTATAATTTCCTTGTCGGTAAACCTCTGAATATAGTGGCCCAGGTTTCTGTCCGGAGTGAATATAATCTGTTCTGCGTCAATTCTATCGACAATTGTCTTTGCATTTGTTGATGTGCATATTACGTCGGAAAGCGCCTTAACCTCTGCTGTGGAGTTTATATATGTTACAACTTTGGCATTTGGATAGCTAATCTTAAAATCTTCCAGGTCCTCCGCAGCCACCATATCTGCCATGGGACAACCAGCCTTCGGCTCGGGCAGCAAGACCTTTTTTTGTGGTGACAGTATTGCAGCGGATTCAGCCATAAAATGAACCCCGCAAAACACTATAATATCGGCATCGTTATCAGCGGCTTTTCTGGCAAGATCCAGTGAATCTCCCGTGACATCTGCAATATCCTGTATTTCTCCGGGCTGATAATTATGTGCCAGTATTATGGCATTTTTCTTTTTCGCCAGTTCTTTTATTTCTTTTTTTATATCCATATTACCTCAAAATACTTATAATCCCTCATAACTACTCCTAAAGAGTTTACTGCCCTCACCCCTCGTTCTCAGGATGAGGTTGATGGCAGGCTTTATTAAGCCATCCATGGCTTGTGCCTGGCCGAGCCTTTTCGCAACTTCCTGTTGCGGCTCGGCACTAATTCATCCTGAATAGCGCAGGCAGACATCCTGTCCGCTCACAACGCAGGCACAGCGCCCTGAGCAAAGCGAAGAAGTGCCCTTGGGGTAGATGTGCCGAAAAGCGTTGACCTAACCCCCCCCTCTCTCCTTCAAGGAGAGGGGGGAAGGAGGTTAAATTTTCGATTATTTATTAATTTTAAAAAATGTCT
Organism: Spirochaetota bacterium; assembly: GCA_042569985.1. Classification (GTDB taxonomy): domain Bacteria; phylum Spirochaetota; class UBA4802; order UBA4802; family UBA5550; genus JBHPHB01. The sequence continues at coordinate 7,428 of JBHPHB010000083.1, forward strand.
TATTTAGCAAGAGAAAAATTACCGAATGTAAAATAAATTCAAAAAAATAATTGACACTTTTCGCGTAGATTTGCTAATAACCAAACATTAATAATTTTATTCATATTCCCCTGTAGCTCAGTCGGTAGAGCAGTTGGCTGTTAACCAATTTGTCGCAAGTTCGAATCTTGCCGGGGGAGCAAATATAAAAAGCCGTCTGATAACAGGCGGCTTTTATTTATGTTAATCTTTTGAAACTATAATGGTTTTTTTTAAGACCAATACAACTGATCTACTTATATTTCCAAATAACCATATCTGAATTTATATCTGCATTAATACTATATCCCGTTACATACACTTTACCCCTGTTTACAAATATGGAAAATCCATTATCAACATGATTCCCCCCGGCTGCATTGTTTTCAACCACTATTCCGTTATTACCGAAGGATGTATCAAGAATACCATTGGCTGTATATCTCCATATTGTCATGTCTTCTCTATTCAGCTGACTGTCGCTATTCCCTGCAACATATACTCTACCTTCGCTATCTACAAAAACAGAATTGCCCATGTCGGCATTGCCACCCCCGGCTGCATTGTCATCGAAGACAACACCATCGGTGCCGAAAGTGCTGTCCGGTATTCCGTCAGCATTGTACTTCCATATTGCCATGTCGTAAGTTGCGCCTGTATAGCTTTGCCCTGCAACATATATATTACCGGTGCCGTCAATAAAAATTGATTCCCCCCAATCTTCACTATCAGGAGCTTCCGAAAAATTATAAATGACAGTACCGTTATCACCAAAAAAACTGTGGGGTGTTCCATCGCTGTTATACTTCCAAATTGCCATGTCATCATTATAAAATTTTCCATAACTGGTCCCAGCAACAAAGATATTACCACTGTTATCTACTGTAATTGACTGACCAAAATCATCGCCTCCCCCTCCGGCTGCATTATCATCAACGACAATTCCATTGTCCCCAAAGGTGTCGTCCAATATGCCTGCCCCAGTATACTTCCATATTACCATATCCGTGTTGCCTGAAACGCCGTTACTTTCACCTGATACATATACACTGCCATTGTTGTCAACAAATATGGACCTGCCATAGTCATAACCGCTACTGCCATTAGCAGCATTGTCATGTGAGACAATACCATTGTCCCCAAAGGTGTCGTCCAGCATGCCATTGTTTGAATACTTCCAGATAACCATATCTGAATTTCCTGAAGCATTTTTACTTACGCCGGCAACATAGATATTGCCTGAGTTGTCTACAAATATGGAAAATCCCACATCAAAGTCACTCCCACCGGCAGCATTATCGTCAACCACAACGCCGTTATTCCCAAAAGATTGATCAGGTATGCCGTCACTATTGAACTTCCATATTATCATATCAGAATTTGTACCGTTATGCCTTTCGCCGGTAACATAGATATTACTGCTGTTGTCCAGAAACATTGAATATCCCATATCCGTGGTGTTACCTCCCGTGGTAATATTATCAACTAATATGCCATTATCGCCAAATGATGTATCAGGCACTCCTTTAGGTATACTGCTACCACTACTGTCTTTACATCCAATCCCGGCAGAGATAAATACTGCTGCCAGAAATACTAAAATATTTAAATGTTTCATGAAAAATCCCCTTTAATAATTTTTATTGAAATGAATTTGCTAATATTGTTTTGTCAATGTTTTTTTGCTGAATTTATTTTTACTTTGCCAGTTTAATTTACAACTGCGGAAATTTTCTATTTTTTGTTTTCTTTTAGCAAATTGATTCAGCACCCATAATAATAGTTCTCCTAAGTTATCTCCCGGGGATCCTCGTAGGACCATACATGTAACCAGAATATAGGCGCAGTAATTTTTTGATGGGAAATTAAACTGTTCCCCATCACCCCTTTTACTTACTTTTATTTTTTTGAGATTGTGTATTTATCAACTACTTTTTGTTAATATTAAATGAAGACAAGCTATAGTACTAATATATATTGCCAAAAAAAATAATTTAAAAAAATCCTGTAAAAATATAAAATGATGTGACAAAAGATTTATATAATATTATAATTAACAAAACAGATTGAAATGAACCTATTTTCCATATGAAAGAATATATCAAGAAATTGAACCAATCTTACAATAAAACATTTAAAATACCACTTTTACTGTTTTTCTTCGCATGCATATATCTTCTTGCACAAATACTGGGAAATTTTTTTTATTTTGAACCTGGAAGTGTTGCTACCTTTTGGCCTGCCAGCGGAATTTTAATAGCAGTATTGCTCATTGTGCCCTTCCGTTTTTGGCCTGCTGTAATTGCAGCAGGACTTTGTGTCCAGGGAATTTCAGATATATTCATTTATAACAGAACTTTTATTGCTGTATTTTTCTTTGGTATTGCCAATATTACAGAAGGGGTTGTTGGGGCTATAATTTTAAGACGATTTTTCGGATTCCCTTTTAGTATATTAAAAATTAAAAACCTGCTTGGATTTATCACTATTGCAGTACTATTCAGTACCGGTATTAGTGCATTTATAGGTGCCGCAGTTATAAAAATAGTATACAATGGATCATACTGGTCCATTTGGCAAATCTGGTGGTTTGCTGATGCCCTGGGAATGATTTCTATTGCTCCTCTAATTTTAAGCTGGGCCAATAAAACTGACATTAAATATGGGCCTGCATTTTCAAAAAAAACAATGGAATTACTAATACTTCTAGGTTTGTCAATTACAGTATGTCTTACAATATTTGACAGAAATCCAGAGACAAGAACTTTTATCTTTGAATTTCCCTATATAATTTTCCCTCTTATAATCTGGTCTGCATTCAGATTTGATATTCGAATCAGTTCAATAATAACAAATATTGTTATATTCATTTTAATAATAAATGCAAACAATAATCATGGACCATTTATCATAAAGGGATATACAACAAACCAGATAGTTTTATCTATACAGACATTTTGCTTTTCCCTGATTTTAATACAACTGGTTGTAAACGTTATTCTTCACGCTCGGAATCAGGCTGAGTCACAGATTCGACATGAACTAAAAGAAAAAAACATCTTATTAAATGAAGTACATCACCGTGTTAAAAACAACTTACAGCTAATTAGAAGCATTGTACTTCTGGAATCAAGACAGTCGGATAATAGTGAATTAAAGAACACATTAAAAATTATAAATAACCGGATCACTTCCATTTCAAGTGTGCATCAATTACTATATCAAAATAAATCTATGCATAACATCCATACAGGTCAATATATTGATAATCTAATTCATAATTTAATTGCATCAATCGGAGATTTCCAAATGGAAATTAAACAGGATATCAATAACTTTCAAATGGATATTGTGTATTTAATACCTGTGGGATTAATTATTACAGAGCTCATTTCAAATTCTTTAATGCATGCATTTCCTGACAGAAAAAAGGGGTTAATATGTATTTCAATAAAAAAAGATAATGAGAACAACTGCTCACTTGAAGTAAAAAATAATGGCATTGGTATCCCTAAAAATATTGACAGAAAATCCTCCATAGGTATGATTTTAATTACATCGCTTGTGGATCAAATAAATGGAAAATTAGAGATTAATAATGAAGAAGGTACTTCATTTCTAATAACATTTCCCATTAAGGATTGATACATGATTAATAAAAACAAAATAAACATTTTACTTGTTGAGGATGAAGCAATTATCGCACTTGGCCAAAAAACACAGCTTGAAGATTACAATTATAATGTACATATTGTACATTCCGGTGAAAAAGCTATTGAGTATATTCAACAAAATGATATAATTGATCTTATGCTCATGGATATAAATCTTGGCAAGGGTATTGATGGCACAGAGACAGCAATGGAGATTTTAAAATATAAAAATTTGCCAATTGTTTTCCTTACCAGTTATACATCAAAAGAAATTGTTGAAAAAACTGAAAAAGTAACTTCCTATGGATATGTAGTAAAACAATCTGGTATTGATGTACTTCATGCTTCTATCTCAATTGCCCTCAAATTATTTAAATCCAGTTGAATTTGCAGAATTCAATAAATTTAATAAATACAAAACAAAGATCCTCTAATTAAGAGTAATACTTATAATTGGGGCAGATCAACTAAGCTTCATCTCTGAAATAATGTGAATGAAGACCTCTATATACCATTTTTCTTTTAATATATGTCATGGGAAATAATTTTCACAGAACTTTCTTTTTATTCATTTATAAAAGTTCCAGGTTTAGTACCCCCGGGGAGCAAATATAAAAAGCCGTCTGATATCAGGCGGCCTTTTAAAATAAAATTATTTTTTCAGTATATCAGTTTCAGACATAGTCACAAGATATTTTAAAATTAAATCCATCTCTTTAAGTGTTAGTTTTGCCTTTTTCATCATTGATGTTACAATTTTCTTCCATTCACTTTTGCTGAATTGTCCGGGAAGATATAGGTTGTGACAGCCTGAACATTTCAAAACATAGAGTTCTCTGCCCATTCTAAGGTCTTCTAATTTAATTTTTGGCCAGGTTGACATAGCTTTTTTCTGGTCATTAGCCACCGGGAATGGCAGAGAGGTGCAAGAGACAATTAGAATTACCATCCCAATAACAGATGCCCAGATTATATTTTTACATTTAATCATATTGTCCATGAATTTCATATTTATACCTACTTTACAATTTGAAATTTTATTTTATTCCTAAAGATGGAATGCGAAAAGGAGGCGTGCTTCAACCTTTTCGTGTCCTTCCAGGTCTCTGGAGCCCTTTTTAAAGTCCACTGTCTGAGCCAAAACGGTGAGTGCCACCCACCATGTTTTTGTGCTATAAGAGATGGCAGGTCCGATGAAAAATGCTGAACTCTCAAGAACATTTTCTTCAATAACATTTTGATTTCGAATTTCAACTCCCATGGAAAAGTTTTTCGTTGGCAGATATGTGAAACCCATAACATTTTCCCACTTGTATTCATGCTCTATATCTGTTTTGTTATCTGTACTGCTCTTTTTAAACTTTAACTCATATTCACCAACTGTGTTGAACGCCCACAGGAAATTACCGAATCTCTTATCTAGAATAACTTTTGCCTCAAATTCAAGTTCATGTGGTTTGATGCCCAATTCTGCGTAGAGTGCAAAGCCAATAGTATTGGCAACGGGGTCTGTAATTTTGAACTTCCACTCATTGGAAATTCCTGGAGATTTAAAGGTATAGTTATTTC
>JBHPHB010000084.1:0-12597 GCA_042569985.1 Spirochaetota bacterium
GCCATATACAGTGCGGCCGTGTCCTGAAGGTAAAAGAGGGACCCTATGCAATGGGAGAAGTGAAAGGGCCCGAATATGAAGCCATGTTTTCTCTGGGGGGCACTTTGGGTAATACCAACCTGGAAATGCTTATTGCCGCCAATGCACTATGCGACGAACATGGAGTCGATGCCATTTCAGCAGGTGCAACAATAGCTTTTGCGATGGAGCTGTATGAAAAGGGATTTTGTCAAAGGATGATCTTTTTGGGCTGGACTTAACCTGGGGAAATGACGAGGCCATATTCGAGCTGCTTAAGAAAATACTTAACAGGGAAGGTATTGGCGATATCCTTGCCGAAGGAAGCCGAAAAGCTGCTGAAAAGATTGGCAAAGACTCCGGACAGTATGCCATGGAGGTGAAGGGCCTGGAAATAGCAGGTTACGAACCGCGTTCTCTAAAGGCAAGCGGCCTTAACCTTGCAACAATTGCACTGGGAGCAAACCATACTACCGGGCAGTCACCTGAAGAATTTGCGCCTCCAGGGACACCCGGAGCTGTTGACAGGTTTGCTAAAGAGGATAAAGGCAAAATATGCAAGAACAACCAGGAGGACAGGACTATTGTGGAAACAGGGATCAGCTGTATCTTCCCCAGGGCAATGAATATCCTATCAATTCCCGATTACGCGGAGATGCTTTACGCGGCGACGGGTATTGAGGAATTTGCCAGCAGGGATTATCTCTTTGAGGTTGCAGACAGGATCATTAACCTTGAACGTGCCTATAATGTGCGTGAAGGTTTTAGCCGCAAGGACGATTACCTGCCTTCCAGGATAATAAATGAATCACCAAAGAGGGGCCCCGTTAGCGGCCAGAAATATGAAATGGACTTTATGCTTGATGATTACTACGAGGCACAGGAATGGGATAAAACTACGGGTTATCCTAAACGGGAAAAGCTGGAACGCCTTGGCATGAAAGATGTTGCAGATGAGCTTGAAAAAATGGGAAAGTTGTCATAGGGAAAGAAGGGAACATAAAAAATAAGGGGAATTAAAATGGATGAAAATAATTTTATTGAGAAATATATAAAGCCATCGGAAAGCGGCCTTGATAAGAGCTTCACCATGGCCCTGCCGGAGATACCGGGATTAAAGGAAGTGAGCAGTTTCATTGTACAGGGCAGAATGGAGGATACCGTTTCCACGAACATAATTACTGAATATGAAAGCGGCAGCGAAGATATAAGGCTGGTTGAGGTATATAAGCGCACTGAGAATGAAAAAAGCGGGGTCTTTGTCCGTCTCGTTGGAACGATATCGCTGGTTAAAAAGGGATATCCCGTTCTTTTCCTCGATGCAGCTGTTACAAATGTGGACCCCCGAACATCTGAACGTGTAGACCTGTCTACAATGATTGCAGTGCATATGCCCCAGGCCAATCCTGAAAAAAGAGATATCCTCTTTGACCTGCTCACTGAAAAGACAAAAGAAAATGGAATTGAAAGCGGTACCATTGACCTTCCGTCATTACCCGATTTCTGGGGACAGTTATGGAATACAAGGTCAAAAGGTGTTAACCTGGATATGATTAAGCAGATCCGCGATTCAGCCTGGGAATCTTATAAAGATTTTTGTGAACAGAGTGATGCGGTTGATAATTTTGATTATAAACCGATGCAGGATCACATGATTTACAAAAATTCCGAGGTAGAGCACAATATGTTTAAAAAAATGGGGCTGCAGGTAACATCAAAAGTGCAGGCGGCTTTTTTTAGTGTAATGTCAACGGGTATTTAGATTAGCCCCTAAAACCCCCGGAGGGGGAGTATCTAAAAAAATGATATATGACCTCATTCAGCCCCCCACCGGGGGGTATGGGGGGCTTTATATATATTCTTACAGGTCTAATGTTGAAAAGAGATCCCGTTTCTGATAGAAGGGGTCTTTCATCCTTGCCTGGGCTTTCTCCGGAGTCATCCAGCTTATCTCGGCCCCATGTTCTGTGTTTGCAAGAACTTCCTTTGCCAGAAATTCCGTAACTGTTTCAACAGTGTCTCCAAACATGTTAAATCCCCTTACCATCTCATCTCTTCCTTCCTTGGGTGTTGACCTCAGGACTTTGTAAAGGAAGTCAGTTATAACTGTACCGGGCATTAGAGATCCAACCTGAATGGGGCTTTCCTTTGTTTCTTCGATAAGGCATTCCGTCATGTATCGGATTGCACGCTTGGTAGTTCCGTATGTTGTTAATCCGGCAGGTTTTCTTTCGTCCCCGGCGCCGAATCCATAGAAGTTATATATGGCCCCGGAACCCTGTTCCATCATGCCATGCATTGCAACTCTTACGCCATAAAATGTCCCAACCAGGTTAGTGTTTACGATGGTGCTTACTTCAGCCGGATCAACTTCCCAGAGGTCCAGAAAAGCATTGGTTACGCCGGCGTTGTTTATCCATATATCAACTGTGCCGAATTTATCTTTTGCCTCTTTCCACAGCCCTTCGACTTCATCGATTTTTGTTACATCACATTTATATTGTGCAACTTTATCATCGCCATATTCCTTTGCCAGTGTGTTATATACTGCTTCAAGATCTTCTTTCTCGAAACTGGATAGAGCAACGGAACATCCTGCTTTCAGAAATTCCTTTGCCAAACCAAGGCCTATGCCCTTTGAGCTTCCCGTTATAACTACAGATTTCATGTTTTTCTCCTTTGTATTTAGAAATTTTATATAAAATGCCCTTTTTGCTTTTAGGAATTGTAATATCCAATAATCTTTCCTGTAACTATTTGTCAAATAATATTCGAGATGTACTTTTTTTCAATAAATATGGGAAAATAAAATGATCTTGCCAAATATCATGGAATTATTGATATGGAATCAGAATTTTGAAGATATAATTAAGAATGCCGACTTCTATCTTTTGAATTCTTACTTTTATAATACCGGATTATAAATATGCAGGTAAAAATTCATCTTGTTGCATTCTTAAAAAAATATGCACCGGGAGATGACAATGACTTTATGCAGGAGATTCCCCATGGAGCGATTGTCAGTGATGTAATCGAGACACTGGGGATACCCGTTACAATCCCCAGGATTGCCATTGTCAACGGAATTCCCACGGCAGAAGATAAACCTGTAAATGATGGGGATGAGATTATTCTCATGATGCCCGTTGAAGGCGGGTGATTGATTTGATTTTAAGTGGAAAATTATATGGATAAAAATGAAAAGAAGATTCTTGTTTTCACAAGCGCAGTGCATTTCCTGACACATTTTTTTATGCTCGTTTTCCCTGCCCTGGTAATGTCTATAAGCAGAGATCTTTCTATACCACTGGACAGGGTACTTGCGATAAGCTTTCTCCATTATTTATGTTATGGCCTTTTGGCATTGCCCTGGGGATATTTAAGTGACAGGTTTGGCCCGCGGTGGATAATGGGAGCCGGTGTTTTAGTTTCCGGTATTGGTTTTATTATGGCAAGTTTTACTACAAGCATAAATGGTCTCTCCATTTGCCTGGGAATTGTGGGACTGGGATGCTCAGCTTACCATCCTTCGGGGTTGGCTTTGATTTCAAAGGGGATTAAAGTACGCGGCAGGGCCCTGGGAATAAATGGAATATGGGGAAACCTCGGCATTGCCGGGGGGCCCTTTGCTGCCGGCATTTTGAGCTTTCTCTTGAACTGGCAAAACGCACTGAGGATTTTTGGATTTTTTGGGGTTATTGCAGGTGTGATTTGCTTTATCGTACCATTTTCCGTTGAAAGGGAAAGCGAATTACAGAAAGGGACAACAGTTGAAAAGGGCCATGCAGTTAAGCTTTTTCTTATTATATGCGTTTCAATGTTTTTCTCAGGCTTAATGTACAGGGGATTTACTTTAATACTTCCCACATTCATGGAGTTTAAACTGGCACATATTCTGGCAAACCTCAAGGGTTTCTTTGCGGAAATTTTCACTTCAGTAAAAATTACCAGGGATGTTGATACGCTCTTTGCATCCGTAATTACGGGCTGTGTTTTTCTTGTTGGAATGGCAGGCCAATATATCGGGGGGAAGATGGCGGATAAAAAGGACCTCCGCTTTGCCTATCTTTCTTTCTTTTCACTGGCTTTTCCCTTTCTAATTTTACTCAGCGTTCTTGATGGTGTATTTATTATTTTTTCATCGGGTATGTTTGCACTTTTTTCACTGGGCATGCAGCCAATTGAGAACAGCCTTGTTGCAATGCTCACTCCTCCAAAGTGGAGGTCTCTGAGCTATGGATTAAAGTTCTCCATCGTTTTTGGGGCAGGTTCGCTGTCTGTGTGGCTAGTGAGCTATGTATCAAAAATATACGGCCTTAATTCTGTAATTTTATTGCTTTCCTCTTACCTGGTTTTTGTAATATTTACAATACTCATTTTGATTATTTCCAGCAGGGGACAACCTATCAAGCATAAGACTTAATAAAGAACGGTATTTAATTTAAACTTGACAATTTATGTCTTTGTAGTAACCATATGGTATGAAAAAAAAATTTAATTTTACTTCGTCTAAAAGGTTTATCGGGAAAAGTGGTAAAAATTTTTTCATAATCCTGATTATACTAATTCTAACCAATACAGCTTTCTGCAAAGATGCCTTCAAACCCTGGAGAGCCGGGGTTAAGGTGGGCGATGAGTATATTAGATCTGTTACTATAAAAACTTTAAAGAAAAGAAAGGCCGGGATTAATAAACAACGGGAATATATTTTTGCAGCCGGTAAGATTGATGTTTTTTCAAAAAAGAAAAATCGTGGAACCAGAGTTTTTAACGGGCTTCAGGGAGGTGCCTACTTCTTTATAAGATTTTTTCAGGTTGTCATTTCTCCGCAGGATGGCCCAAACTGCAGGTTTTATCCAACATGCAGCCGTTATGGAAGAGAGGCCATAGAGCATTACGGTGCCCTGTTTGGGGCAATGCTTGCAGGCGACAGGATAATTAGATGCAATCCCTATAGTCAACCCGGCCGTGACAGGGTCCCCTTGAAAATTACAGGGAAATGAAATGAGATACCTTCTATTAATGATAGTTCCCCTATGCATTTTTTTCCCCGGGGAACAGGCAAGGGGGGAAATCAATTTAAAGATTAAGCAGAAAAAGTTTGTCCAGAGCCTTTTCAATGAACGTAGATACTTTGATTGTATTTCCGAAACGAGAAGGCTTATAAACTTAAATGCAAAGGATGATGCACCCCATAAATATGATTTCTTCATTAATGTTAACTATTACTATGGTCATCAATACAGGTCTGTAATCCATAATATAACAAAAAAAAATAAGGATAAATATAATTTAAGCGATTCCATTCTTCTGTCACAGTCATTCTTAAGGCTCGGCATGTTTTCACAGGCAGGTTATGTACTTAAAGATATTCATTATGGAAATGTTGATAAAGAAGGCCGATATGATGTTCTATTGAGAAAACTTGAGCCATTGTTATATACTGCTAACTTTAAGGAGTCCCTTGCAGAGGTTGAAAGGTCAAAGAGATTTTTTAGTGAAAAGAAAAAAATTGAACTGTTATATAGTGAGATTGAAAAATATGATAAGATACGGTTAAAATCAAAAGCCCTTTCTGTTACACTTTCTGCAATTATACCGGGTTCCGGACAGATATATTCAGGAAAATATTTAGATGGTATACTGAGCTTTATCGGGGTTGCTGCAACGGCTGCTTCTGCATATTTTCTCTACGATTATGGTGAAAATGAGCTGGCATATACCATGATATTTTTTTCAGCTTTGTTCTATGGAGGAAATATATATGGCGCCTATAATTCAGCAAACTCTGCAAATGTAATGCTGCAAAGGGAGTTCCTAACGGCCATGAAAGACAGGTTTATACACAGTTATAATCCGGGAAAAGAAGTTAAAAGGATGGGGATTTTTAAGTAAATTATTAAAATGATTATTTCTGATTATAGAAGATATTTAACCATATTTGCAGTTTTTTTTGAGATTATATTATTTTTATGTGCGAATTTATACGCTGGAGAAAAAGAAACAATAAATCTAGTCAAATCTTATCTCCATCATGACGAAAATTATAATGCGATAACAGAACTTTTGAGATACAGGTATTTATATCCCAGGGGAGAATTTTATTCGCAGAGCATCATCTTAACGGGGAAGGCATATTTTAAAGGCGGGAATTACGGGCATTCATCTGCTTATTTTTCCCGGGGCTATAAAAAATATCCAAGTGAGAGGGCAGGCCAGGAAGGGCTTTATTTTCTGGGTTATATCAGGCTTCTCCATGGTTCCCCCTTTCTTGCACTGAATACATTCCGGGAATACAGGTATGTATATAAGGATGGGGAATTTAAAGAAAAAACAGCATTGGGTATATGTTATTCATTAGCTTTAACCGGTAATTTTAAAAGCTCATTAAGTGAAATTGGAAGGTATAAAAAAGAATTTCCCGGGAACATCCATTCATGGGAAGTTCGGACCCTGGAAAAAGAAATCAAAGATGAGATGAATCGTCCGGAGAAGAGTGTGGTGTTGTCAACTCTGGGTTCACTGGTAATTCCCGGATTCGGACATTTTTATACGGGGAGTTATGGCAAGGGCTTTTTGGCCTTGTTTACAAATGCCCTTTGCATATATTTGATGGCCGATGGATTCATGAAAAATAATCTGTTCCAGGGATTCTTTTTCACATTTGTTGAGGCTTCCTTTTACCAGTATTCTCTATATAGTGCGGTAAGGGAAGTTCGGGAATATAATAGCAGGAAGGGATTCAACAGGCGGGTAAGGTTGAGTATACAAAGGGAATTTTAATTACTGTTTCTAAGATTATTTTTTTGTAAAAATATATCAGCTATATTATACTATTATATATGGATAATAAAATGGAAGAGCAGGTAAAAAATGTAGAGGATGAGTTTGATGTTGCTCCAAAAGATCAGGCAACATTAAAACTTGAAGCAAAAATAGCACAGGACAAACTGGAGCAGTTATCCTGGCAGGAAGCTCACCTCATAGATTTTGAAACATTGATCAGGTTTAATGATCCCAAGGTAGTTGCAGATAAGATTGTTGAACTCAGTTATCTCGTTGATGATTTCATGAAGAAAGATGCAATCGACAGGTTTCTGGAATTTGTCTTTTTTAAAATTCAAACGGGATATATGGATAATCCCAACCTGGCATATCCCACAAAAAGGATGATCGATGAAGATATTGAAAAAAAAGTAATCGTCTTAATCAATGAACATTTAATGCCCGAAATTATTATAAAGGTCTTGAAAGTCTTTTCGAGGAATGTCCATGATTCCGATTCGAATTTATATATTGCAAATTTGATTAACTCAGATATAATAATTAAATCTATATTTGATACTTTTAAACTTTTCAAGAAGGATATATTTAAAAAAGACCTTAATGAAAGGGCTATGAATGTCAAAAGGATCCAGCAATATTCCTCCAGGTCAGATAATAAGCTATCCTCCCCCCTTGATGCAGTGGTCAGGCTTAAATATATCCTGGAGTTTTTTATGACAAAGATGAGTGTTAGCCATATCTATACTAAAGAAGATTTGAACCTTTCAGCTTAAATGATTGGTTAATTTGAACAGGCCCTTTCGATTATATCCTTTCGATTATATCATTCTTATTCAATTGAACTTCCTTTACAAATATATCTCCATATCTCTTTGAGTCTTTAAAATCGGTTGTATTATATGGGGGGTCATAGGTTTTTATAAGCCAGTAGAGAATATCCTGTACATCCGCCAGGGGATTATCAATCACGGTGTACTTGAAATACAGGTCCATCTCTTTTAGAGCATCAAGGTTATTAGGGAGAACCGTAAACTGGGGGTCTAAAAATTTTCTTAAACCGATTCTGAGTCCGTCCCTGTAACAGCTGATAAAAATGAGATCCCTGAGCCGGGTTTTTACTTTTTTCTGTACGCTAATAATACCAGAAAGTTCCGGTATGCCTAATATATTGTATTTGTCATACTTGTAAAAATCTGACCAAGCAATTTTATAGTAAACTCTATCCTGGATAATGTTCTTTTTCATGGTAACTCTGTTTTCCTTTTATTTCTCATATTATCGATGGTTAGATCCAAAATTGAGATTAAACTATTAATCCTTTTTTCAATATTCAATTCTTTGAAAAGTTTGTATCTTCTTTTAAAATCCAGAACAAAATAATGAGTTATGAAATCCGTTGTCTGAATTATGTTAACAAGGTAATTTAGAAGGTCAATAAGTTTATCCGATTCCTCTATATTGATTAAAAATATGAGTTCTTGTGATTTCTTTTTTAATTCACTGTTGAGTTTTTCGAAATTTCCCTGTAATTTTTCATCAAGCTTTTCAAAGCTTGATGTTTGCAGCTTATCAATCTTTTTTATTTTTACCCTTTCAATACCTTTTAATTGAATTTTTATACCCTTTTCCAAAACCTTCTTGTCAATAACTTCTGAAAGGGTGCCTATCTTGTTTTTATAGATGAATATATCCAGTAGGTTGCGGATGGGATATGCAATAATCCTGTCTCCAATTTTAATATCCTTTGATGTTTTTGTTAATGCAAAGAGAACATTAATTGAACAGAATGGAAAAACAACTCTTTTTTTTAAGTAAAATATTTTTGATTTTGATAGTCCCATTATTGTAAAAGGATATAGCAATTTTATTTAAATACTAAATTTTTATTTTCCCAATTTTTGCAATAGTACGGATAAGATATGATCCAAAAACTGTTAATTCTTCCCCCTGGGATAGGTAAATCCTTTTAATTATGTATGCGCATGCATGTTTTCTCATGTCCTGGCTTTTGACTATTCTGAATAATGAGCTGAACATTTTATTGAAATATATTGCATGAAGTTCCATTATGAAGTTTTCAATGGTATTTTTGTTGGTATCCGAAAAAAATCTTTCAAAAGGCTCGTTTTTGTTAGAGTAAATAAATTTGTTAGCAAAACTTTTCACTGTGTAGTTCTTAACTATTAGATAATCTACAAAGTTTATTATATCGTTTTTGTATTCGCTTGAAGAAAGTGAAGAGGGCGTTTTTGTATAGCTATCATACATCGGTATTATCTTTGCCTTTAAAATTTCATTGTCCGGAATATTTGAATTATTTATTTTTTCCGGGTCGAAAATTTTTGTAATGACAAGGTCTATCTTAGAACCGTATTGCTTCCCAAAGGGGGTCATGAGAAGCTTGTCTTCGTGAATTATAGGTTCCTTTTTTTTGGGGGGTTCTACCTCTTTAATTTCAGGTTCATCCATGACATCATTATCTGAAATTGAATTGATCAAATTCAGTTCAGATATTCTGTTTGATACTTCCTTTATACTGTCGTTTATGTCACCCAGGAATAGTTTTGGTTTTTTTGAAGCAAGAAGGTATTTTCTTTTTTCGGTGTCATCTTCATTGGAGAAGTATTTTAAATATGTAAGGTCGTTCCACCAGCTGGGATGGTTTATTATGGTAATATATACATCGTGAAGAGATGCCGCTATGCATCCATGCTGTACTTTGGGGGAAATTGACATGTCAGTATCAAGAATGTCATGGTAAGATTTTATATGGCTCCTTAGTTCATTTACATGCATGGGCAATGTTGTATTTTTTTTTGTCATGTTCATGTTATATTGCTGTATCTGGTGTGTGAGCCTGTTTTCGATTATATTTCTCACATTTATATATGAAGAATTATTATCTGTATTATCAGTAGCTGAAAATACATTGGATATATATTCGCTTTCAAGGTCTTTTGAGCCTGTCAATGCAATAACATAGATTTTTGAAATGGCTTGAATGTTATAGAGTAAACTAATTACATCTTCAATTTGAGAACTGTTGAGGTCATAGTTATAATTAACTATACCTGATATTTTTTTTTCTGTCAGAATTTCAGCGTAATCAGTGAGTTTATTGATGATCCTGTCATAAGTACTATGATCAATATATTCAGAAACTTCCTTTATCTGATTCATTATATGATCATCTAATATCGATATTTTTGCCATAAACCGGAATCCTGTTGTAAATTTACTGGAATGACATAATTAGTATATATATTGTAATATATATTTACTGCAAACGAGTAAAACTTTTTTTATTGTACAAAGGATAAATGTATATCTCTTTCTGTAAATAAAAAAAGTCCAGAAATATCATTGACTTTATAAATTTAATATCTTTCATAGAATTAGTATTGATTATACGTATATTTGTGTGGTAAAATCGATTAATTTGCAATAAAATTCCCAAATAGGAAAAATTAAGAAAAATTAATTTTTCCTATGAAATCCATGGGGTTTATGTTTAATTTTTAATATGCTGCTGAAACTTGAAAATATATTTAAATACTTTAAAATCGGTGGAGAAAGAAAATCCGTTTTAAACGGATTGAATCTGAAAATCGATAAGGGTGAAATTATATCGATAACCGGAAAATCGGGTTGCGGTAAGACGACCCTGTTAAATATTATAGCAGGCATCATATCTAAAGACAGGGGAAATTTTTACTTTAATGATAAAAAAATTATATTTCCCTTTGATATTCTATCCTCAAGAAGAAGAAATCGTGAAATGGGATTTATTTATCAGACATTCAGGCTGTTGCCTGATGAAAGTGTGATGACAAATGTTCTTCTGCCTGCAAGGATCAGGGGGTATGTGGGCAGGGATACAAAAAAATATGCAGATGAAATTTTACACAAGCTTGGCATCCATGAATTCAGGAAGAGCAAGGTGGCGTTTTTATCGGGAGGGCAAAAACAGAGAGTGGCAATTGCAAGGGCCCTGGTAAACAGGCCTTCACTTATACTGGCAGATGAGCCCACTGCCAACCTTGACCGGCAAACCTCAAAGGAGATATTTGATATACTCATATCACTCAAAAAAGAAAATAAGTCAATATTGATAATTACACATAAGGAATATATGCATAAAAAATCTGATTGCCTTTACGTAATGGGGAAGGGGAAGTTGAGAAAGAGGAAAGTTAAATGATCCAAAGAGCATACCTGGTCTTAAAGGAACTTTTGAGCAACAGGTTCATTAGTATTATTGTATTTTTTTCAATCCTGGTCTCAGTTTTTTCCGGTGCCCTGTTTGAGATTATAGGTGGTAATTTTAACAGGTATATTCAAAACAGGTTTGCTTCATCCATCCCTCCCAATACAATAAAAGTATCACCCAAACCCGCTAGGACATTATTTTTCTTCCAGATAAAAGATCCCGGCAGTAAAACGCTGAGCAATGTTGTTCTGAAAAAGATAAAAAGGCTTGGCGGTGTTAAAGTAATTTATCCTGTTATGGCATCGAGGGTCCCCATGCAGGCAAGATTGAACTTTCTAGGATTCAGGTACAGAACGGATCTTATAAGTTATGGCTTGCCGCTTGAGTTGATTAAAGAGGATATTAAAAAAAGGAAAAACAGGAAGATGTGGAAGAAACCTGATTTTGAAAACAGGATACCTGTTTTAATACCAAGGAATCTTCTAAAAGCATATAATGACGGGTTGGCACTTCCCAACAGGCTGCCCACGGTTAAAGAGAGCTGGGCTGTTGGCAGGGATTTTCTGCTTCGCTTTAATTATTCAAGCCTAAGGCGTATGGAAAATATTACTGAAGTGAAAGCTGAGATTGCAGGTTTTACAGACAAAGTAAAGGCAATTGCGCTTTTGATTCCCCTGGAGGCAGCAAAATATTATAATCGAAAGTATAATGACGATGATTCTCATAGGGAATATATTTACGCATTTGTAAAAGTGAGAGACCACAAGGCATTGCTCAGAGTATCAAGAAGGATTAAAAAAATGGGGTTTCTTGTTGAGGTTGAAAAGAGTTTATCTAAACATATTCTGGATCTAAAGAGAAATGTGAATCTTGTTATAAGGTCATTGATGACCCTCATAATCATTTTATCAATAATTGCAATATCCTTTTCAACAGTTATAGCTACTCTGAACAGGATCGAATATTATAGGATAATGAGGGTCGTTGGATCGTCCAAAATATTTATAACATTTACAATTATAGTTAAATATCTAATCCTTGGTTTTATTGCTTCGTACGCGGGACTGATATTAATTAAATATCTGTCAAACGAGATAACAAGGTTTGTTAATATTTCGGTTATAAAAGTATCCTTGAGTATATCAAAAAACTTATACTGGCGGATAATACTTTTTGGTACTTTGATACCGGTTTTATCTACAATACCTGCATTGTTCCGGTTATATACCAAGGACCTCAGCAGGGATTAAGAAACTAAGCGGCTATATTGAATTAGTTTTTAAAGGAGGAAATATCTATGAGAAATGTAGCGAAAACCGTTCTTTCTATTGTAATTATACTATTTCTAGCCGGATGTGTACGTTACTATAGGACATCGCGGATTAAAAAACAGTATAATAAGAGTATCCGTAAAGTGGGCAGTATCAATTTAAAAGTTAAAAAAGATTTTTCTAAAAGAAAAAAAATATATAATTCGATAATGCCATATGTTGTACAAAAGGACAGGAAACCCTATGCGGTTTTCAAAAATCACCTTGATGAGATGAAAATGATTATAGGGAAACTGGATATGAGCTATAAAA
>JBHPHB010000085.1:0-12206 GCA_042569985.1 Spirochaetota bacterium
TAATTGGGAAAATACCCGATGAAAAGCCATGGATGATGGATTTTATTGATAAACCATGGGTTGTAGATAATTCATACACCCAAAACATTCTGAATTGGGAATGCAGGCCCGAAAGGGAGATTTTAGCCTGTATACCTCAAATTATCTCGAATTTCAAAAATTTTAATTCCCAATGGCGGGAAAGGAAAAACTTAAATATCAAAACAGCCCTGACGAACCAAATGGGCAGGAATAAGGGGCTATTTTTTTTAGATACTCCCATGTACTTTCGAATTTCAGGATATATATCATTATGAGTTGTTGTCTTTGATGAAGAAGCCAAAATCCATTGGCACTTATTTAGTTTTGAATTTTTATCGATAATTTTTATGATTAGACATACCAGGTCATTCCGGTGTATATATGGAAAACCTGTATGCCCTTTGCCGGGAATTATCCGTCCGATAAAACTTCTTTTACTCCAGTGATGGATGAGGCTGTACAGTGGGGGCAATTCACACCATTCACTAAATACCGACCCTATCCTGACTATTGCCACAGGGATACTTGAAGATGCATCAACAATCATGGACTCACAGTTTATCTTTGAAACAGCGTATGGCAGTGAACTCCTTGCATTGCTTTCTTCCAGGAGTTGCTCATCTTTAGCAGTTTCCGAAAGTACCGAAAGGGTGCTTGCGAAAATTAGCCGCCTGCAATTCTTTTCCCGGCAGCAATCGATTATATTTTCTGTCCCTTCAATATTTGTTTTGATGTATTCAATGGCGTAATCTGTCCCAAAGTGCCAGAAGGCAGCAAGGTGGATAACAAAATCTATTCTTCCATACCGCTGAAATATTTTTTCAAAAAGATCTATAGTTGCTTTTTTATCAGAAATATCGAGTATATTCCAATTAACACCGGGTGTTTTCTCTTTGAGTTTAATGGAAGGTTTCCTGATATCTATAGCATAGACATTAAAGTTTTTTGCCAACTCCACTGTCAGAGCTGAGCCAAGAAATCCGGAAGCACCGGTAATAACAATTACTTTTGTAGTCATAGGCTTTTATTTTAAACGCCTGAATACTTTGTTTTTTTTGGGATTTATTACCCATTTCTAAAAGCACCATGTCACATAATGACCTTTATATGATGCTGTAAAAATCTTTATATTGATAAAAAAACCACTACATACTATAATCTATTAAAATTTTCACTCCTGCTTTAAAAAAAACAGACTGGGATCAAAAATAATTTCACCTGAATAACCACTTTCACCGCTTTCGTTAAAAGCAGTAACGGCAAAATAACAAAAAGAATTTTTCATTCTTTCAACTATATACACAGGGTTGTCATGATTTTCTAAATCTTCAACTAGTATTTCCACTGGTGATGTTAGATTTGAATCTGTACAATTACCATCATAAGTACCAGAAGAGGAACCAAAATATAGACGATAGCCCGTTGAATCAATTGTAGGATCCCATTGAAGAGTGATTTGTATTTTCGAAAGGCATTTCATGCCAGACCCTTCATTTACAAGTTCATAATTTTCATCACAGTCAGGTAAATCATTACTGCTTCCTTTGCATCCCCATATACCCAGAATGAATATGAATATTAAAAAAAATATTCTCATGTGTCCTCCACTATTAAGCATTTGAAATTATGTAAACTGTTTGATTTTCTTATTATAAATATTATATTTAGGAAACTTCTCAATTTAATGATAATATCAGACCACTAACCCTGCTGAAATGTATAAATGCAAATAAAATTTCTGTGTTTTCTGTGGGCTAGTAAAATTAACATCAATGAATAAATTCAAATCCATTTAGACGTAATATTGATGGTATGTCAATAAATATATCCCCCCCTAAATCTGGAAAGGCTCAGACTTTTCAATTATAATCGATATTTTGTTATACTTATATGCTGAAATTTTTTATTGACATTTTGTCTATTTTATATATATTTAAGGATATGTGGGGGTATTAAGATGAAGCGCTTTATCATATCTTTTTTCTTATGCACATTAATTTCATTTTCTTTCATGGGAATTGAATGTAATACAGACGGACAACCGACCTTTTTTCCCGGCGAAAAATCAGGAGGTATTATGGGGCTCTGGAAATCAGCGGAGGGCATCTCCAGCGGGAGTGAATCTTTCTATTGTCAGGACTGCTCCTGGAATACAGTGGCCTACACAAAGAGTTACCAATATGTAAATTTCAGTTCTGACAATATTGCAAGGTCATATCACGAATATTCTGCCATATCCAATCCTAATCCCTCACAGTGTACTACATATCCGGAGTTTACAGGTGTTTACTATTGCGATAGTATAAATCCCGGGACAGAAGGCTTAGAGCAGCCCTCTGATATGACCTACTCGATAAACGGAAATATGATTACACTTGATGACGGGAACATGACAATTGACATGCCCTTTTCAATTGTCGGTGATACTTTATACCTGGGCCCTGATCCCCCTATTACATTCACCAGGGCATCCATAGACGAAGTTTCATCTGCTCAAAAGTTCTGCATGGAATTGCCCAAAGATTCAATGGAGTGTATAGCCAAATAGGTTTTATATCTTCTGATTCCCAACAAAACGGTGTTTCGATTTCTTAAATTTGGGGCATAAATTTCTTTTATGTGTTGAATCCGATGAACAGTGCTGGCCGCAACCAAAATATTTTCGTGTACTCCTGACAGTGTTTTTACAGCGGGGACAGTTTCTTGTTATTTCATCTTTGAAGAATTCAACGTGGTAGCCGCAATTTACACAGGACACATCGTATATTGAATCAAATCCCCAATCTTCAGTATTATTTCCGGCGCATTTTCTCATAGTTTTTACTTATGTCCTACATTTATAATTACATTCCCCTTCTTATGCCCTTTCTCCACATACCTGTGAGCCTCAACAGCCTGTTCCAGCGGGTATGTTCTGTCAATGACCGGCTTCAGCTTTCCCGCTTCAATAAGATCTTTAAGGAAGACAAGATCTTCTGTCTTTAAGTCGCTTTCGTTTCCCGAATCTTTCATTACATTGAGATAGATCCCTTTCTTTTTAAGAGCCTTTTTACCCCGTGAAGATGAAAGTTTGCCCACTGCATCAAAGATAACATCATATTTCTCTTTGCTCAGAGTAAAATCCTCCCGTGTATAATCAATTACACTGCGGGCACCAAGTGATTTCACCAGTTCCAGGTTTGCTGTACTGCACACACCGGTAACTTCCGCCCCAAAATACACAGCAAGCTGTACAGCATAAGTACCAACACTGCCGGAAGCGCCATAGATGAGAACCATCTGCCCTTTTCGGATATTTGCCTTTCTAATAACATTCAGTGCAGTAAGTGCCCCTGCAGGAACAGCAGCAGCTTCTTCAAAGGTTAAATTGTCCGGTTTTAATGCAATCAATCCATCTTCAGGGAGGCACCTGTACTCGGCATAGGTGCCAAAACCAAAACCTGTGGAAGCAAAGATATGATCACCTTTCTTAAAGAGCCTCACATCTTTACCAGCCTCTTCAACTTCACCGGCCAGCTCCATACCAGGTATACCCTTTTTCGGTTTTCTCATACCCAAAAATAGCTGAAAAGGAATCATTTGCCAGAAAGGGACATCGAAACTTCTGATTCTCACATCCCCTATGTGACAGGTTGTTGCATGAATTTTTACCAGTACTTCGTTATCCTTTGGAGCAGGCCTTTCCACCTTGGTAATAAGTTTAATTATCTCATTTAAAAAGAAAGGAGCTTATTTTGCTATTATTTCATACCACTCATAAGAATTATTAAATTGAATATAAATCTGCTCCATGGACTGATTTACATCAATTGTGGTTGCCATTGAATCAGCAATATTATTCATATTGTCATAATAATAATAGGCATACCTGTCGCACATAGAGGGTGAGAAACATGGATTCAATGCCCCGTTCCCGTCATAATCATAAAAAACATTGATATTAACATAGGGAGTTAAGCTGTCCTTGCTAAAATAAAAATAATTAGAATTTTTTTCTGTTGATTGCCAGGTGAATCCTTCCGAACCAAGGGGATACGTTTCAAAAGGCTGCGCACCATCAAACATGTGAACATAAACCTGGTTCGTAATATTAACCTCACCGGAACCGGTATACTCAACATAAACTATTATATCTGTATCCGATATCATTCCATTATTATCCCCGCCACCGGCATTCTTAATTGCAGTTAAAGCAATATCACCATCATCACAGTTCGCAAAAAGTATTAATCCAAAAAGTATAAAAATTGACAAAATCTTTCTCATAGCTCATACACCGCCAGTAAAATAATATCGATTAATTATAAATATAATGAAATTTCAGGCTATCATCAACAAAAAATATCAATATTCATCGTCAACGCGCCTGCTTTTGCCCCAAAAATAGTAGCGGACGCCGGCAAAGGCCATAATTCCGGAAATATTATTCTCCCTGAACGATTCAATATAATGGGAGTAATGATAACCAAATCCAACGAAAGGGGTGAGGTAATTAAATACATCCAGGCCCACACTTGCCCAAATTGCCAGGGAAAGACCCATGTCACTGTCGCCGCTATCCATACCTGAGCCGTCCTTTAGTTCCAAGCTTACATCAGTTTCAGAAACCCCTGCCAAAAATGAAAATTTCAACCTCAGCTTTAGATACTCAAGAAACTTTATCGTGGGAATATATTCAAGGCCCACACGAAAACTCCAGTGAGAATACTCGGTTTTTGTGGGGATGCCTAATATATCCTTTTCCTCAGGGGCAGTTGTTGTGAAAGCTACTCTGCTGATAATATTAATATTGGGATTGATATCCATTCCAAGCCCCAGGGCAAGGCCAAAGTACTGAAATTGGCCGTCACCTGCATCAATAACGGGATAATCGGCATCAACAAATATGCTTGCCTTAACTGATGAAGCTGTTATTACAAGTGCAATTATTACCGTGATAACTTTTAATGTTTTATTCATTTTGACCGCTTTCATTTGTTAGGTTTTGAATTTCTCAATATATTAACTATATCAACATATATAATATTTGTCAATTTTAAATATTAATTGCTAAAAAAAACTTATTACTAAAATATCAAGTGGTGTGAAATCCCATCATCCTGTTATATTATTACCATAAAAAGAGCCGCAGAACCACTTTAAATTTATACTGAAAGAGCTTTATGTAATATAAAAGCCTTGTTCCAAATCCAATTGTCAATATCGACAGGGTCAGTCCGAATATTATCAGTGAGATAACTCCTGCATTACGGGAGATTTTAACCATTAATAATTTTGAATAATATGCGACGGGTGATTTATCACTGATCTTCTCAATGGTAACTTTTGCCAGGTATGGCTTGGTCCACAATGCCCGCCTTTTTTTGCCAACAGTCTTATAATAATTACACATTGCGCCAATATAATATTCACCGTCAACCAGTCCTTCAACATTGAGTATTTTACTCTTGTAGTTAACCTTTTTGGGCAAACCCCTTTGCTGCCTGTCAATGTAGATTGAGTAACCAATAACATCTTCGTCTTTAATGTATCTTGTCTGTATAATGGCCTTAAAGGAATCCATTTCAAAGGGTTTTTTAATATCAAAGGGAAAGCTCACATCGATTGCCGGGATTTTGGGGACCCATGGAATCTTTTTCTTTATCTTACCCTTTGAGATTTCCTTTATATAATCGGGATCAACTTTTCCTTCCTTGCCAATGAAAAAGACGTAGGGGGCAATCCTGCTTTTCATGTTAGTCTTGTCCACGGCCTGGAGGCTGAAAAAGTATTTACCCTCTTTAAGGTCGCTGAAATTAACCTTTAAGTCGGTGGTAAACCTGTTGGGTTGTTTCACGGTATCCCGGGACAGGGCGAAGAGAAAACCCTTTAACCGCACCACATCATCCATTGCCCACCTGAATTCGGGTGAATTTGTTTTTCCCGATTTTCCCTGGGGATGTGTACCGGAAACAACAACGGGAATGGGCAATGGGTTAACGCTGACCCTTATGGGATAATGAATCGTTCGACTGAAGTTTCCCGCGCCGTCTATGGCCCTTATGTGAAAATATGTTATGCCGTCTTCAAGCTCCGGTATTACCTTACGCCTGATATGGCCCTTTATATTCTGGATTGTGGGATTGATATCAACAACCTGCCTTGTCTTAATCGATTTTGTAACAAGGCCGGCATAACCCACTATACCCGAATTATCCTTTGGAGACCTCCACTGGATCTGGGCAATGGAATTCCTTTTCCACTTTCCCCTGGGGTGGGTGCTTGAAAAAACTACGGGTGGGGCAACATATACGTCCTGGTGTTTCGCAAATATCCTTCCACCCTCCTGCCAGAAAACTACCACCATAGGGCCCACAGAGATTATCTTTGGATTCTTTGCCGAATAGGGCCTCAATGACAGTTTTGTCTCATCGGTAAATTTTTTGTTAAGCAATGACATGGTCCTGGAAAAAACCTTTGACCTCTTTTCCCTTCCATCATACCACACAACGACGACCTTATTCTTTGATAAAGCCACCCTGGGTGAATAACAATCGGCATTGGTTTTAGAAATCGCAACCGGTGTTTCGTCCCAAACCCTTCCCCCGTTATATCCCCTGAGCAACTTAATGGCCCAGTTCTTCTGGGAATTGTTCCGGTATGCCAGGTAAAATATGCCCTTATGCAGCAATATTGATGGCGATGAATCACTGGCCTTGCTTTTTGTTACCCTAACCGCGGAAGTCCAGCTATCTCCGTAATTGGAAGACCTCATGAAAAAAATGTCATCCGAAAAATCCCTTCCCCTTCTCTGCCAGGCAATATAAATATTTCTTCCTGAAAAAAGAATTGCAGGGAAAAAAGCTCCCCTTATCCTCTTGGTAATTTTAATTAGCGGGCCAATGACATTGAACTTTTTGCCCTTTTTACTCAGTGCATGGTAAAGATTAAAAACACCCCCTTTATATGCATGGCAAAACAGGTGCAGCCTGCTCTTATTATCATAATAAATTCTGGGGATCATTTCCATATCATAGCCAAGAAAAACCTGGGCCGGATTGCTCCAGCTGGCACCCATGTCTGTGGAAAGAGAATAGTATATTCTATTTGTGGACTCCCCTTCGCTGAAGTCATGCCAGGCTATTGTTATATGGCCCCTCTTTGAAATAGCTACATGGGGGTTATTCTCCATATTTGAAAAAATATCTGTTATTTTCACGGGAGCTAAAAAACTTCTGCCTCCCTTAAAGGATACCGAAACATATATGCCCTTTTTTTTCTTTTCAATTCCCTCATAAACTACGGCAACAAATCTTCCCTTTGAAGCAATACTCACATTTTTCGCATAAATTTTTCCCGGAGAAATAAATACCCTTCTTTCCCATCCAACAGGTTTAGTCTTAACATCCCTCTGCGGCAATATAATAATAAGGGTTATTGTAAATACAATAAATACTATGAAGGTCCATATTAATTTACGCAGGAAGGAAAACCTGAAATATTTATTTGTTAAATATGATACGAATGTTCTCATTTTCTAAATCTACCGCTTTTTATTATATATGTCAATAATTATTGCTATAAAAAAATATAACTTCATCAGAGCCCCCTGGATAAAAAATATTCATTTAAGCCCCCCTCCGGGCAGATTTTCATTGCAACATCCTGGTGTCAGGGGGTTTGGGGGCAATGATTAAAAATTTTGATTGCATTGATATTTTAATATTTTATAGTTGTTAAAGCATTTAATTATGAAAAAATAACAGACCTTGTATGAAAATTAAAGATATAATAAAATCCGATAAAGACAGGTTATTCATTGTCGATCCGGAATGCTTTATAGTATTCACCGGAGATTCACTGGATGACGAAAAACCATTTATCAGAATCGGAAATTGGATTGACCTGCCTGCGGAAATCATTCCTTTAATAGAAAACATAATAATCACCGACAACATAGCAGGAAATCCAGCCTTTGAACAATTCAATATTGACATTGAACAGGACCGTTCTAATAAATATATCGGCATTGAGCATATAGTAAAAGAGTTTTTGGACTTTCAAAAGCTCTTTTTTCTTGATATTCAAAGTGCATCAATAGTAAATATTGAAAAGGATATCCCGGAATTACCGGAAAAAACAACTTCAAACAACCAGTATATTGGAGTTTTCTACAGGGACAGTAACTTTCGAATACTTCACAATAACAGGGAAATTTTCAACCTCAGAGAGGTTGAAAAGGAATATTTAGATTATAACGGGATACATGATATAATTTCTGAGAAATACAGGCTTTCTAACAGTTATAACGGTGATGGCCTGGTTATTCTCGACAAAAGCCCCATGTTCTATTCAAATAATACCTTTTTGTCATACTTTTTACCAGGTAAATACTTTGATGAATTTTCAAAGTTAAATATTGACCCCCTAAACATAACCCACGTATTATTCCCCTCCAATAATTTTACTAACCTTATAAAATTTCTCAATTGGAAAAGGGAAAACAGGGGCGAGGTTAATATCTATTCCGATTATCATGATGAGCTCATACTGATAAAAAAATTCTTCTCCCATAACAGAATAAACATCAGCAGCTTCAGCAGTTTAAATAAATCAATTTCCCAAAACCTTACTGTAACCAATTACAGGGATACCCTTAATATCAAACTAACCTATAACAGCATATCACCGGATAACGAAAAGCTTTCAATAGCATACATTAGAGATTCACGGGATATAGAAAAAATAATTAAGGAAAACCCCCATGCATTCTTTATTGAATATTCTGTTTATGAAAAAACAAACCTCCTCTTTAAGTCTTCACCATCTCCCATTGTAATAATTGATGACGGCAATAAAAACATTTCAAAGGTTACAGCACTTGATACCATAGTGCTCAATCCCGGGCAGCAATACAGCATTAAGAAATACAAAGATATTCACCAGATTTATAATGATATTAAAATTGATGATGAAATCATTGAAATGCTTAACAGTAATCAACTGGATCAATTAAAATTAATTACAGATGGCACAGGCAAATCACTTAAAGGCAATTTACATGAACATGTTAAACTGTTTAACATATTATCATTGATAAGGCTTTCATTATTTAATACAAGAAGCAGGCCCGTATTAAGAGAGCTTAGAAATCTTTATGGGGAATTGCATCAAAAGATAGATTATACGGTGCTCCGGAATAATTCATGGGATCTGAAAATTGAGCTACAGTTCTTTAGTGATTCCATTTTCCAGTTCATTATACCTGAAGCAAGAAACAATGACCTTGCGTTTAAGGATGAAATTCTAATTAATGAAAATCCCCATCCACAGGAAGCCGGGGCCGCTTCAGAAATTGGAAATTCACTTACCGACAGGGACCAGTACAGGCGGATATTAAAAGACAGGGTAAGGCTCATACAATTGCTGGATCTGTATATAAAAAAATTAGACCTGCAGTGGGCAAATAATAGAATCAAAAACCTTTCAAGAAAAATAAACCAGAGAATAAATATCTTTATGAACAATAATTTTGACCCTGAAACCTTTCAGCATGAAATTAACAAAATTGTTCCTAAGTTACAAAAAGCTGAAAACAAACAAACAGCTTTGAAAGAAACCTTAAAAGTTCCGGCCCGGAAAGAGACCGAAGATATTTCCACCGTTCAAAAAAATAAATATGAAGAAAAAGTCTCACCTGAGGATAAAGAAAATGATGATGTAAAAACTCGTATTGAAACAAATGATAAAAGTATTGAAAATGATGATGTACCCGAAACAATGCCGGGAAGGTTAAAGAATAAGTTAATCGCGGCAGTATCACTTGGGGTAATTGCATCGGTAATTTTAATCATCATATTTTTTTCCGGCGATGATTCCAGCATATCAAAGACCGGGGATGATAAATTTATTGAAGAGAATTTAAAAAGTACAGAGGAAATCGTAAAGGAAGAAAGGGAGCTTGAAAAAAGCTATAGTAAACTAAGGAAAAAACATAATTTCTCCATTAACGATACCGATATACACAACTATGCAAATAAAATTGCTTTAAAAAACGGTTATAATAAAATTACAATTACCAATGCAAAAAATAAGAATCCCCACTGGATATACCCCCTCAATGTATTTACATTACATGACGGAGAAAAAGCAATTGTAAACAAAAGGGATACATTATGGAAAATTTCGAGGAAAAAGTTGATTAAAATGGGCATTAAATTTTATGAGAAGGCTGAAGAGGTAAAAAAAGCCGATATAAATAAAAGGGTTCCATTAATAGATGAAATGAAAATAAATGCATTTAAAAAGGACCATACAGAAATGATTTTAAAACTCCAGAGAGAATTAACAGATGGATCTAACTAAAGACCGAAAATACTATTACGTCGAACCTGTTGAAATTGAAATTTATCTGAAAAAAATCGGCAAGGTGAGGACAATTATTAAAGACCTCTTTATAGAACTAATTGACGTTGACCCCATAAATGAGAAGAGTAAAGAGATCTTCGATTTTTTCAAAAATAAAAATGAACCAATTGATTTAATGGAAATTCAAAACCACTTTTCCGAATTCATAAAGATCATCTATGATTCCTATTATAAGAATATGGATTTATTCGAAAAATTAAGCCTCCATCTGAAGCAGGCACTGGCGACCAACAGTATAGAGTCATGGAGGCACGCGCTTTATTTTAACGAACTCCTGTTAAAGTATGAGCCCACTGTGGCATCATCGCAATATATAGGTGACTTTAATTCCTATAACCTCAATTATATAATCATGAAACTTAATGAACTGAAGCAGGACTTCCTCCTTGAAGACTCAACTGTTGCGTACCTCATTAAAAGGCGGAACCTGGCTTTTCAGGATAAACCACGTGACCGGGAATTTGATAAACTTGTTGAACTATGGGAATACAACCTGAAGGAAAAGATCTTCTAACCGCGAAGTCACCTTTCCAATAACCAGCTGATTATATCAAAAGTGATTACCAGAAGAAATATTACTGAAAATATTATAATTATTTTCCATGCGATTTTTTTCATGCTTTGACGTGAATTTTATTTTACCCTATCTTCTTTACCTGGTCCTGTTGTCTTCTGAAGTTTTCCTGTCGTTTTTTGTTTTATTATCATCTTCTTCGATATTATCTTTTTTCTCAGTTCCTATATCATCCTCAACTTTTATTTTTCCAATGAGGTTTCTCAGGGCCGACTTTCCTTTTAACCTCAGGTAGTTATCCATATGATGGACTTTGAATTTGGTATAATCAATTTTAATTCTTGATTTCTGACTTTCTGAAGAAAGCACTGAAAAAGTAGCCAGGATAATCTTGTAGTTAAAATCCTCAACGTATTTTCGAATGATATCTTCGGCCCTGTCAAATTCATGGTTTAATAAATGCTTTGCAACTTTCCTCTCTTTTATGAAATCAATCCTGCCCTGCACCCGTTGTCCAAATGTCCTTTTTATACCATGAGTTATTTCTGATTTTTTATTTTTTTCCAATTCTTTCATATGTTCTGTATGGCTTTTACCCAATTCAACAATAATACGATATATACAATATTGAGCAATATTAACAGGGTTAAAAATATAATGAATAAAAAAAATACGTTCAGTATAATCGGTTTTATCCCGGTTATCATAATATTATTCCTCTTGGGTGCGGTTTTACCTGTATTTTCTTCAATAGATCAAACAAGCAGTGAAAGAAAACTGAAAGAAAACAAGAGGTTCATCGAATTTGTAGATGTTGCCGTAACCAACTTTGGAGAGAACCAATCTGACCTGTTTTTAAAGGTTTACGAGAAACATTTCAACGCTGATATCGCATTCCTGCAGTCCGATTATGTGAGGGCATATAAAAAAGTATATGCCTCTCAGAATGAATTGGTTAAATTATACCGGCAATTATTAAAGAGGTTTTATCTGGAAGCAGCAAAGAATATACTGGACCAGATAGCCCCTGCTATTATTCGCTCAAAAAACCAGAGGGCCAGGTTATACCTCACCCTGGGGTATAGAGACAGGACTGTTTGCTGGACCCATTTTGCAATTGGCGGGGCAACGAACCCTAAATTAAAATCTTATAAATTGTATAAGTTTGAGGATGCAATCAAAATGGCAAGGCGCGCGAAGAGATATGGATTTCTTGCCATTTTTGAAAGTCAAAAACCCGAAATGAAATTTAAAATATTCAACG
>JBHPHB010000086.1:0-12193 GCA_042569985.1 Spirochaetota bacterium
ATAATAATCTAACTTATTTTATATTTAAGGAGGTCTATATGGTTAGAAGGATCGAAAAAGTTGGTGTCATTGGGTCCGGAATAATGGGTGGCGGTATCGCAGCACATTGCGCAAGTGCTGGTATTGATACACTGCTGCTTGATATTGTTCCCTTTGATCTTAAGGATGAGGAAAAGAAGGATCCAAAAGCCAGAAACAGACTGGTTTTAGCGGGACTTGAGGCAGCAAAAAAAGCCAAGCCCGCATTATTCATGGACGGTAAAAATGATCCCGGTACAATTGTTACAGGAAACCTGGATGATGATTTTGATAAACTTAAGGACTGCGACCTGATAATTGAAGTTGTTGTTGAAAACCTTAAGATTAAGCAGGAACTTTTCGCAAAAGTCGAGAAGGTAATGAAAAAGGGTGCCATAGTAGCATCAAATACTTCCGGTATCCCCCTAAGCAAAATGGCTGAGGGAAGGAGTAAAGAATTTAAAGAGCATTTTCTAATTACTCACTTCTTCAATCCCGTAAGGTATATGAAACTGCTTGAGATAATCAAAAGTGATGATACAAACCCTGAAATCGTTGAATTTGTAGCCCAGTGGGCGGAAAAAATTCTGGGAAAAGGAATTGTATATTCTCACGATACACCAAACTTCATAGGCAACAGGATTGGAATGCACATGGCTGGAACAACTTTTAAGCTGTTCCCCGAATCGGGTTTAACAATCCCCGAGGTTGATGCAGTTTTCGGTGATCCCGTGGGAAAACCAAGGACCGGTATGTTTGCCCTTATTGACCTTATCGGTCTTGATATCATTTCCAGCATTTTCGGTACATCATATGAACTTCTGGTTGATGATGAAGACAGGGAAGTCTTTAAGGCGCCTGAATTCTTTAACAAGATGGTTGAGAAAGAACTTTTAGGCAACAAAGTAAAACAGGGTTTTATAAAGAAGGAAATAACTCCCGATTGGAAAAGGAAAAAATCTGCAATAAACATTGAAACAATAGAATATGAAGAAGTTACGGGAAAACCCGACCTTCCATGCCTTACGGCTGCTAAAAAAGCAAAGTCGACTGCTGAAAAAATAAAATCAACTTTATATGGAGACGGTAAAGGCTCTAAGTTTGCCTGGGCCGTACATGCAAGGTCATTTATATATTCGGCTAACCGTGTTTCAGAAATCTGTGAAAACATCGTTGAGATTGACAATGCTTTAAAGTGGGGATTCGCAAACGAATTCGGTACTTTTGAAATGTGGGACATCATTGGCGTTGAAGAAGCGATTAAGAAGATGGAAGCAGACGGACTGAAAGTCCCTGAAAAAGTAAAGAAGATGGTTGCCGGTGGAAACAAAACATTTTACAGGATTAATGAAGGCAAAAGACAGTACTACGATTTTGAATCTGAATCATATAAAGATGTTCGCTTCAGCAAGAACATGATTTTCATTGCCGACCAGAAGGCAGACGGCAAGGTTGTAAAATCAAACGATTCTGCATCACTTGTTGATATTGGTGACGGTGTATACAACCTGGAGTTCCATACCAAGATGAACGCCCTGGATGAGGATCTCATAGAACTGTATAACGAGTCGCTTGATTATGTTCATGAAAACGGAGCAGGCCTTGTTATAGGCAACCAGGCCCCGGGAATGCCCGGCGCTTTTTCTGCAGGGGCCGATTTAAAAAGGCTTCTGGACGAAGTAGGCAAAAAGAACTGGACCGGCCTTGATGAGGCAGTCAAACTCTTACAGGATACAAACATGAAAGCCAGGTATACGGGCTTCCCTGTTGTGGCATCTCCATACGGCATGACCCTTGGCGGCGGATGCGAGGTTTGCCTCTATGCCGATAAACTTGTAGCGCATGTTGACCTTTACATGGGCCTCGTTGAAATTGGCGCTGGCCTTCTTCCTGCAGGCGGCGGATGTACGGGACTGTGGAGAAAACTTCTCGATAATATTCCAACTGACATTAAACTTACAGACCTTTCGGAGATATATGTACCGGCCCTCATGGCAATTGCCCAGGCCAAGGTATCAATGTCTGCTGCTGAGGCAAGGAACACGGGATACATAGGCCGGACTGACAGGATAATATTCAACAAGGATTACCTCATTGGAGAAGCCAAAAAAGAGGTCCTCAAGATGGTAGATGACGGTTATGTACCGCCAAGAAAGTCACAATTCCCAATTATGGGTAATGAAGGACAGGGCATGGCACTGGCAAATCTCTTCAACTTAACTGAAGGCGGATATGCACCAAAACATATGGCTCATATAACAACGAAGATTGCATATGTACTTGCCGGCGGTGATTATAAATCGGGAACAGTGGTTGGTGAGCAGCATATCCTTGATCTTGAGAGAGAGGCATTTGTTGAACTCTGGAAAACTGAAAATACAGTTAAGATGGCCGAGCATATTCTAAAAACCGGCAAGCCATTAATGATATAACACAAATTAAAGGAGGTAAACTCAATGCGAGATGCTTATATAGTAAGTTCAGTAAGAACACCGGGTTGCAGAAGAAACAGGGGAGCGCTGGCACAAACCAGGCCAGATGATCTTATTCGCTTCATCGTTAAAGCTGCTGTGGATAATATTAATCTTGACCCAAAATATGTTGATGACTTCATACTGGGATGTGCATTCCCCGAAGCTGAGCAGGGCCTGCAGCTGGGACGGCTTGCCGTTCAAATGGCGGGATTTCCCGATTCAGTGAGCGGAGCAACAATTAACAGGTGGTGTGCATCGGGACTTGAAGGAATAGTACAGTCCTCAATGAGGATAATGGCCGGATGGGCCGATGTAACAATGGGCGGCGGTGTCGAATCGATGTCAATTGTACCCATGGGCGGAAACATGCCAAGGCCAAATGTCAAGTTTGCAAAATCAAACCCTGAATTTTATATTTCAATGGGAGTAACAGCTGAAAACGTTGCTAAAAGATATAATGTTTCCAGGGAAATACAGGATGAATTTTCCTATCATTCACAAATGAAAGCTGTACAGGCGCAGAAGGAAGGGCTCTTTACGGAAGTAGTCCCCACACCTGCAGTAAAATATGTTACTCAGCCAGATGGTTCAATCAAAACTGAGGAATTCATGCAGGACTTTGATGACGGAGTTAGAGATTCAACTACAATTGAAGGCCTTTCAAAGCTGAGGCCTGTATTTTCATCAACAGGTTCAGTAACTGCAGGAAACTCTTCCCAGACAACTGACGGTGCAGCAGCCACGGTTATCATGAGCGAAGAGGGGCTTAAGAAACACAATGTAAAGCCTATTGCAAAACTGGTTTGCTATACAACTGCAGGATGCAAATCCGATGAAATGGGTATCGGCCCTGCCATAGCAATTCCAAAGCTCCTGAAAATTGCAGGTAAGAAAATTGAAGATGTGGGCCTCTTTGAGATAAACGAGGCGTTTGCTTCTCAGGCAGTATACTGTGCCGATGAGCTTGGCATAGGTGATAAGAAATACTGGGCATATGATAGCCCGGACAAAAAGATCAACATCAATGGCGGAGCAATTGCACTTGGACATCCCCTTGGATGCACGGGAGCAAAACTTTGCGCAACTCTGACAACCAATATGAAAAGGCTCGGCGTTAAGTACGGAATCGAGTCCATGTGTATTGGCGGCGGAATGGGCGCGGCGGCGCTATTTGAACTGTGTGAATAGATAAAAAATATTTAATTTACTTAATATAAAAAGGCGGCACAAATTTGTGCCGTCTTTTTTGTTTTAATGCTTTATAAATCTTTAAATGTCAGATATTCTTCAACTTTTTGGGGTATCCCCCAGAATAATTTCCAATATATGATACCATTCGCATCTTCTTTAGCAATAATATAATTTGTGAATGTATAGTTATCGGTACTGTCTTCAGATATAAGAGATTTTAAATACTTTTTTGCAGCAAATGCAACTATATGAGATAAAGACATCTTCAGCAACTTTCTCAAATCAATAAAATATTCATACTCATCCCCCTTAAAGGTAATATGGAAGGTATGCCAATTTCCTTTATCATTACAATCCTGATACTTAATAGTCCTTTGCATATAGGCTTTAGTACTATCATTTTTCATTGTTTTTTTAAGAAGCATAACAATAATTTCAGTCCTTGAGGTTCCGGATAATTTCGATGCATCGGTAATATCTTTTAAAATAGCGCTATCAATGTTAAGTGTTGTTTGGAAGGCATACATAGAAATCTCCTTTGGTTACAAATGTTTATATTAATATAAACGAAGGAGAAATTAAAATTATAAAAAAAAATACAAATATTTACTCATCATTATTCAGCTATTTGAGAACAGATGTCAAATGCCCAAATATTTGTATCATCTAAAGTAATAGTCAAATTTTGTTGTTCTGAACTATTAACATCAATTAAAGTTGCATTGATCCCATTACTTATATTTAAATCATTGTAAACAAAATATGGATATCCTTCTTCAATCACTCCAGGGCCCATGCTGCTTGTGATGGAAGCCTTATCAAGATAAGTATTCATATAAAACTCCGGCACCGGGATTCTTAGCTGTAAAACTGTGGTTACATTATTTTCTATAGTAAACTCCTGAAGACATTTGATATTTGTTGGAAAAGCCCATGAATTCCCTGAGTCACACATATCGGCTCCATGATTATTTGCATCAAAAATTGCAAAACGAACTACATCACCACCTTCTACGGGTGCTCCGGTGTAAGTAAAATTTATATCTAAGGTGTATTGATAGTTATTGCAGGGGTCTGCCGTTACATTCCCTTCACTGTCCCATATATTATCCCTTTCATGGATAAAGTTACAACCTGAATTCATAATACAGGAGATTAATATAACATTTAAAAAAAAATATTTTTTTATCATTAAGACTCTCCTTTTATTACTCCTAAAATTTTATATTTATACTTAAGCTTAAGCCAGTGTCTCCGGGAAGAAATTCAACCTGTGATGGTGTAAAAGCAAATGAAAAATAAACCTCTTTCTCTGGATTAAATAAATTTGATGTTTTAATATTCAGTTCAGTAAAGAAAAGCAGATCTATCCAGTTAATAATATATACTGCAGAAACAGCACATATAGATGCAATAGAAATATATCCCCATAGTTGTGCCTCATTGTGCTTGTCTTTAAATTTTGAATTAGATGTACCATCGGGTAAATCATCGTATTCTTTATCTAATTTCATAAAGTATGAAATTGAAAATGACATAAAGCCGGCAGTTGTAATAAATGTACCCGAATAAGCAAAACCCTTAATGTAATTACCCGCATAAAATTGGCCCCACCCAGGGAATAGACCTCTTAAATAGTATCCTGTAATCGTTTTTCTTTTATTAACAGAATTATTTTTATCTCCAGTAATCTTCTTAATAAGGTTCATACTCAGCTTTTTTACTGCTTTATCAATAGTGGCAAAAGAATCCGTTTTTACCTCTGAAGAATGTTCTGCAATTCCTTTTTCAACATCTATAATCCTGATTGTAACATATATTGCCTTTCCTAATCTTGTTACCTCTCCAATTACAATTTTTCTAACTGATAACAGCTTCCCAACCTTAACAGCACATACAGTTTCAGTGCATCTGGTCTTATGGAAATTTTGTTCTTTAAGGATATCTTTTATCTGCGACCTTTCAATTATTGTTAGCTTACCATAATTGATAAGATTTGATATAAGAAAGTTGGTAACAGCCTCAGCTTCAACTTTTGATACCCCAGTGGGTTTAAGATTCAATATTGCAGTTCTCATTTTCCCCTTTGCGGATAAACTGCTTATTAAGAATAAATTTATCAATAATAATAAGATTTTTTTCATTAAATAATTATCTCCAAAATTATTTTCGAAATTATTTGTATTATTTTGTTAAAAGTTTTGTTAAATTAAATAAGTAATAATATATTAAATATTCAGCTGAAAGACAAGAACATTATTATATCAATTATTTATTTCAATAAATTCTTTCAAATATTTTTTATATTTAACTTATGAAAAAATCAATAAAGGATACATTTAGAATTTAAAAGTACCCTTTATCATTAATATCACCTCAGTATTATTAAAATCAAATTACCTTTTATTGAGAACAGACATACCATGACCATATGTTAGTATCATCCAGGTTCATTGTTAAATTTTGTTGTGTTGCATTACCAGTATCAATTAAAGTCGCGTTGAATCCGTCATTAACATTTAAATCATTGTAAACAAAATATGGATATCCTTCTTCAATCACTCCAGGGCCCATGCTGCTTGTGATGGAAGCCTTATCAAGATAAGTATACATATAAAACTCCGGCACCGGGCTTCTTAGCTGTAAAACTGTGGTTACATTATTTTCTATAGTAAACTCCTGAAGACATTTGGTATTTGTTGGAAAAGCCCATGAATTCCCTGAGTCACACATATCGGCTCCATGATTATTTGCATCAAAAATTGCAAAACGAACTACATCACCACCTTCTACGGGTGCTCCGGTGTAAGTAAAATTGATATTTACAGAGTATGGATATTCGATAGAACAGTTTTTATAATCTTCAATTTGTACTGCCATAGGAATATTCATCTCACCATCATCATTTTTTGTATAAACTAGTAAATGTGATGCTCCATCGGGAATTGTAGTATTTTCCGCTATTGAGTATTCTTGATTGCTTCCATTTACTGTTAATACAATTATTGGATCCTGGCTATTTAGTTTTGCTGTTTCACTTATACCCCAGTAGATTACATAACCGGTAATATCAGTCTCATCAATAGCCCTTGTAATACTGACTATCCCACCTATTTCGTCAATTCCAGGATCAGTATCAGTAAAAGCTACAGCAATTGCACCATACTCAGGAATGGATAATAATGGATCAGTAATAAATTCACATCCAGTAAAAAGAAAAGAACTGCTCAGCAAAAAAATTGAAAAAAAGAAATTGACTGCTAATTGTTTGGTAACGTTTTTCATATGGACTCCTCATAATTTTGATTTAGCGTTATTATTTGAGTTGCGCTATTTATAAAAGAGTCCGTTTATCAACCTAAAATTAACGTAATTTTTTAATAAATTTAAAAAAATATAGACTAAATTGGGAAATTATTGAAATAATGTTTATTATCAACTTTTACATATGACTTTCAGTTTTCTTACGGAAATATAAAAAAAATAAAAAAATATTCTTTTTCCAGAGGCTTGGAGCATAAATAATAATTATTGCTAAAATAAATTACGTTAATTTTAGGTAAATTTTCAGACTATATTAAGGAACGTATTTAGTGGTTACAAAATTTAAGAGTAAAAATAAAAGAAAGGAATTTACTGATATTTATAATCAGTACTACACGATGGTTTTTAATGCTGTCTACACAAAGGTAAGTGATGCTGATGACACCAATGACATATGCCAGGAGATCTTTATTATACTTTATAACAAATTCGAAGAAATAATGGAGCCTCGAAAATGGCTCTTTGGAACCATAAGAAATGTTGTTAAAAGATATTATGGAAAAAAACATCCGGATAGAAATATAGATGATGTATTTGATGATATAAGCCTTACTTTTGTAAACGGTTTCAGGGATTCAAGAATCCTTATAGAAGAAGCCATAGAGAATATTGATTTATCAAATGATGAAGAGACAATCCTTAACCTCATCGCCTTTCATAATTATCAATATTCAAAAGTGGCAAAAGTTTTGGGATTCACCAGGAGAAAGGTTGAATATGATTACCAACTGGTTGTAAAAAGAATTATTAGCTACCTTAAAAGTAAAGGTATTAAAAAACTAGAGGATCTGTTATGATTGAAGAAATAAATAAATTTGAAGCAGTCCTTGAAAAGTACAGCTTTGTTGAGCCTATACCGCAGGCAATTCAGGATATTGCTGTGTCCTCAAAAAAATCGAATCTCACTACTGTTTTAAAGAGAGTTAATAATTACAATTTCATATTTGGTATGATTTTATGGGTATACTATATTGCACGAAAATTTTTGATTAGCCCAACCCTGGGACAGAGCGCTTTTATACTTGGTGCCGGTACTATAGCCCTCACTGGAGTTATTTCAAGCGGTTCATATGTATCATATAAAATTATTAAAGAT
The DNA here is from genome assembly GCA_042569985.1 of Spirochaetota bacterium. Classification (GTDB taxonomy): domain Bacteria; phylum Spirochaetota; class UBA4802; order UBA4802; family UBA5550; genus JBHPHB01. Next base: position 8,104 of record JBHPHB010000086.1, read on the forward strand.
TTCAAGAAAGAAACAATTGAGCCCAGAATTGAGGAATCAAAGAAACAGAAATCAAAAGTTATTCTTCCGGGTATTGACAGTAACAGAGATATTAGAATAAAGAACCCAATACATAAAGAAAAAGATGACTTAAATAATCAAAGCCATATTAATGAACCAAATAACTTAAGAGTTAGATTAGGCATAAAAAATATCACCCCAAGAGGTGTAAGTAAAAACAGATCTTCTGAAATATCAAGACAGCTCTACAAGAAATTAAAATCAATTAAGGGTACCAATAAAGTAATATACATTAACAGTTCAGAAAGAAAAAAAAGCATTAACAGACAGCTCACTTGCAAAATAAGTAAACTGGGAACCGGATATATTTTAAACTTCAGGGTTACAAATGTTGAATCAGGGGAAATTATTTTTAATGAAACAGCAAAAATCAGTAACATAAACGATACTGACAGTATTTTAGATAATATCTCAAATAAAATATTAGGGAACAAAAAAATCTGGGAAATAAAAAAACCGTAGAGAATAAAAGATGAAAAATGTTATGAGCTCATATTCTAAAATGAAGAGCAAAACTTTGCGCCACACGACAACCAATATGAAGAGGCTCGGTGTTAAATACGGAATCGAGTCCATGTGTATTGGCGGCGGAATGGGCGCGGCGGCGTTATTTGAATTGTGTGACTAGAAAGAATAATATTCAATTTACATAATATAAAAAGGCGGCACAAATTTGTGCCGTCTTTTTTTTTTAATGCTTTATAAATCTTTAAATGTCAGATATTCTTCAACTTTTTGGGGTATCCCCCAGAATAATTTCCAATATATGATACCATTCGCATCTTCTTTGGCTAGAATATAATTTGAGAACATATAGTTATCGGTACTTTCCTCAGACATTATAGATTTTATATACTTTCTAACTGCAAAAGCAACAATATTTGACAAAGACATCTTCAGCAATTTCCGTAAATCCAAAAAATATTCATACTCATCCCCCTTAAAGGTAATATGGAAGGTATGCCAATTTCCTTTATCATCGTATTTTTGATATTTAATAGTCCTATGGATACAGGCTTTACCGCTCTCATTTTTCATTATTTTTTTCAGAAGCATAACAATTACTTCCGTCCTTGATTTTCCAGAAAAATTCGATACTTTAGTAATATCCTTTAAAGTTGCCTTGTTAATGTTAAGTGTTGTTTGTATTGCATGCATAGAATACTCCTTTTATAAAATTAAAAAAAAGTTATTACTATTAATATAAACGAATAAGAAACAAAAATGATGAAAATATCTAACAAAAGATTTAATACCAAGTGATGAATTTTTTATCTCGTGTACAAAAAGACGGCACTCTAAGGTGCCGTCTTTTTTTGTACTATCAACTTAACAAATGTTGTAATTTACAGAAACGCAGGTTAAAGTTCCCAGCCATAATAAAAAATTCTTGACCAGGTAATAAATTAAAATTAATATTAAATATATTTTACTGACATTTTTTTAGCTTCTGTCCATCTTTAAGTAAAAATTTAGGCTATCTAAAATATCTAAAAACGGAGGATTTATCGTGAAAAAAATTATCTTATTAAGCTTTTCTATTATCATGGTTATTGGAATGACCATTACTGCCTGTTTTGACAGCAGCGGCAAGAGCCAGGAACAAATTGTTGAGGATGCCTGTGCCGTAGTTGTTGGTTGTGGTTACGAAGAAACTCAATCAGGATGTGAAGATATGATAAACGGATGGTACGAAGTTGAACTGGCCCAGGGTTGTGAAAGTGAGATAAATACATGGATTGCATGTGTTGGTGATGAACTGGAAATGGTATGTACAAGCCCTGAAGAAGTATGTATAACAGAATACAATGCTGTAGATCAGTGCAAAAACAACGTCCGTACTGGATTAATTCAGAATTACTGCACCTGGGCTGTTAACTGCTTCCCCGGGGAAACCGAGATGGAAGAATGTACTTCCTTTCTAGAAACTGAGTATGAATTTAACGGAGACTGTGACGATGAATTTACTTCACTCATAGTTTGTACTACAGGAACATCCTGCGATGCCATTGACCCATGTCCTGTTCTGGAAAGTGCATATGGCAATTGTACGGGTGATAAATAAAATATCTACGTAAAACAAAACCCAATAGAATAACTAACACTCCCACGGGTACAAAGCGTGGGAGTGTTTTATATTTCTCCATGAACACTATTATAATTCACCGTAAAGAAAACTTCTTGACACCGGCCGTCGAAGTAATTAATTCCAATAGAACCTTAGTTTAATAAACATAAAGGAGTATAACTATGCCATCAAAACATGAAACTTTCTGGGAGTTAAATAACTACGCCGTTGTGGGACACTCAAAGAAAAGAAAATTCCCCGTAATAACCTACAGGGGCCTCAAAAAAATGGGCAAAACTGTCTATCCCGTTGACACAAGCATTGACCAGGTTGACGGGGATAAAACTTATTCCGATTTAAAGGATATTGAAGGTAAAATTGATGCTGTCGTCCTTGAGGTACCAAAAGAGGAAACCCTGGAGTGGGTGGAAAAAGCTGTAAAAGCAGGGGTTAAGGACCTGTGGATGCATATGCTAACCGATACGCCCGAAGCTGTTGACCTTGCCAGGGAAAATGGCATTAAGGTAAGAAGGGGCACATGCGCAGCCATGTATGTTACTCCCGGTGTTTCCTATCATTCCATTCACAAGTTCATCAACAAGATGCTGGGAAAGTATTAATTCAGTAGTTTAATAATTCATAAAATTTTTCTTGATAATTTTATTATGGCCCTCACTCATGTCATAATATAAAATACAACGAGGTACATAAATGAAAAAGGCAAGTATTGGAATAATCGGCGGGTCCGGCCTTTATAATATTGAAGGCTCCAAAGTTCTTGAAGAAGTCAACATTGATACCCCCTGGGGGAAACCATCAGATTCAATCGCAATCACCGAAATTGACGGAAAAGTGGCGGCCTTTCTGCCCCGTCACGGCAGGGGACATACTCTTTTACCCCATGAAGTAAATAACTGTGCAAATATTGCCGCCCTTAAGATGATTGGAGTTGAGCAGATTATCGCATTCTCCGCCGTGGGCAGCCTCAAGGAAGAGATTAAGCCCCGCGATTTTGTTATTCCAAACCAGGTAATTGACAGGACCAAGGCAAGGGAAAGCACCTTTTTCGGAAACGGTGTTGGCGCCCATGTGAGCTTTGCCGACCCCTTCTGCTCCAGGGTGCAGGAAATAATTATCCCACTCACAGATGAATTGGATCTTGATGTCCACACCGATGAAACCCTCATCTGCATGGAAGGGCCGGCCTTTTCCACCAGGGCGGAGAGCAACCTTTACAGGTCCTGGGGAGCCGGTGTTATAAATATGAGTACCCTTCCCGAAGCCAAACTTGCAAGGGAGGCCGAGATTTGCTATGCCGTTATCTGCATGAGCACCGATTACGACTGCTGGAAAGAAGACGAGGAGCATGTGACAGTGGAGATGGTCATAGAAAACCTCACCGTAAATGCCGATAACGCGAAAAAGCTTGCAAAGTCTTTAGTCAATAATTTAGGCACAGACAGGCCATGCGGGTGCAAGGAAGCCTCAAAATACGCGGTAATTACTTCGGAAGATGCCAGGGATAAAAAGCAGCTTAAGCGGTTAAGCAAACTTTTCCCCGATTATTATTAACAGGCTATTAAAGGGCGTAAGTTAACCCCAGGAAGGCATTAAAACTATAGTAGTCATATTTTGAAGAGCCGCTGATGACATCATCCTTTGTGTCTCTTTTATATTTCGAATATACCTGGTTTATTTTTAATCCGGCAAAAACCTTAATCTCACTGAGATTAATATCGACCCCAATGGTAGTGAAAACCAGCTTACTGTCAACAGTGGTTTTCAACAGGGAATCAAAGCCGTCTGAACCCACAAAATCCTTTTGAATAATAAAAGATGTTCCCGCCCCCAGGGATAATGAAATGAGAGGGGTAAAAGTAAATTCCAGTCCCAATTTTATAGTATAGCTCTCATCAAGAACCCTGTCCGATTCTACTTCACCGTAGCTCAAATCACTTTCAT
>JBHPHB010000087.1:0-12179 GCA_042569985.1 Spirochaetota bacterium
TTTAAATGACCCCACATCAAAGGTTTCCAAGCTGGCCAAGGGCAAGAATGCTTTCAGGCTTGTTCATACTGTTGACGATAAAAATCCTTCCAGGCAGAAGGAATTAAAGAAGATAAAAAAGTATCCCAATCCAAAAGTTTATTATATATCAGGCAAAACATGGATTAAAGAAATGATGAAGTTCAAAAAGAAGGAGAAGTAAAGTGAGTGTTAAAAGTGTTATAATGGAAGAATTTAACAGTTACACGAAAAATATTAAGATAACCCTGGTTATACTGGCCGTCCTGTTTCTGGGCTTTCTTGCCAGCGGTATCCAAATACTTTTCTTTGGCCTTGGATATACAGATATGAATAATATCTTTGCAATGGGTATCTGGATTGGCCTGGACCTCAGTTTTGTGGTGCTGGGCGGTGGAGCATTTTTTACCGGCTTCATTTTGTATATTTTCAGAAATGACAAACTGCAGCCTATAATCAATTCGGCAGTTCTCATTGGCTTCCTTTGCTATCTGTTTACATTGGTACTCCTGGTATTTGACATTGGCCAGCCAATTCGCGCGGTCTTTGCTTTCATGTATCCCAACTGGGGAACCCATCTAATGCCAAAATCGATGCTTACAGAAGTAGTTTTCTGCTTATCCCTGTATTTCAGCATTTTATTTATCGAAATGATCCCCATAGTATTCAAGCACAAGGTCCTGGACAAGTTCCCCATAATACACGGCATTGGCCATTACTTACACAAGATAATGTGGATTTTTGCAGCTGCGGGAACATTCCTTTCAATTTTTCACCAGGGTTCACTTGGCGGCGGAATGTGGGGAGTACTTTTCGGAAAAGCCGGATGGTACAGGACTCATCTCTTCTTTCTTGCCATTGCCGGCGCAATGGCAGCCGGCCCATCCTTTATTATCTTATGCACATGGATTGCGGGCAAGGTAAAGAAAAAAGAGGTAGTCCCAAAGAGCACATTCCATTCTCTTGCAAAAATATCCGGTATCATGTTCATCATATATTTTGTTTTTAGAATTTATGACCTCTATCAGCTAAATACTGTAATTGTACCTGCTTTCGACAGAAGTTTTCTTGATCTCTGGGGCGGCTATTACGGTATATGGATTCTTGTGGTTGAACTGACACTCTGTTTTATACCTGTAATCCTTCTGAATATTAAGAAGCTAAGGGAAAAAGAGAATCTCATGGTAATTGGTGTATCCAGTGCTGTAGTGGGGATGCTTTTTCATAAGTTTGGAGCAATCCTCCTTCATGGATTCTCTGTGCCGAACTTCCCATGGAAACCCTTTAATGCGTATATGCCTTCACCACAGGAATGGCTGTTATCCTTTGGTTCTGTTGCATGCATGATACTGATTTATATGTGGTGCGCAAAATATCTTCCTTTCTTTCCGCACCTTGAAAAAGATCAACACTAGAGATATAAGATTTAGAATAATATAAACGAAAGGCCGTTCATTAAAATTATTGAACGGCCTTTTTTTATGCAGTCCTCTAATGCCCCCTCTGCCCGATGGGGGGGTTAACACCTTTTAAAAAGGAGAAAATATTAATGCCACTTTTGTCCGGGCAAAAGTGGCCAAACCCGCGCCTCTGGGGCCGGCGTGGCCCGGCATTAATAAATAGATACCAACAGTTATTGCCGGCGTAAAAGCATCCTGCTTTATCCGGCAAAGCTCGGCATCCCTGCCTCACTTCTTATTGGGAAAACATTCATTTTATCATAAAAAGATATGAATTCATTTAAGAAAGTTATTGGGTTCATTTGTTTTAGTAAAAACTGATCAAAATAACTGGAGAACTTCTCAGGGACATGCTTTTCTATTTTTTTTTTAATAGTTGTCTTTCATTTTACGAATGGGAGGACTTGTTTGTTGTTATAGTTGATTTTCAATGTTTAGGATTCTTTTGTTATTCTGCAAATTGTTTTTTGCATATTTCATAAGATTAAAAAAATTATACAATTTTCAACCAATTCCTGTTGTACATAATTGGTTTTTTGTACAAAACACCCCCCCAATTACCGACACCGTGTCACAAATTGGTTTGTATTTGATTATCCTCTCCCCCCTTAGCAAGGGGGAGATGCCCTCCGGGCAGAGGGGGGTATGGGGCCTACCTTCTCCTTTTACCGAGTAGGACAATATCCCGTAAAACCTCTGTGGTCTTTGCCCGCATCCACTTTTTCTCAAAACCTGGGTCCTGAACAATCTGTGCTATGGCGGACAATGCACGGAGATGAAAGTTCCTTTCATCCTTTGTGCCTGCCAGCACAAAAATGGCGTGTACATGGGGAGATATATCTGAGAACTCTATGCCGTCCCTACACCTTGCAATTAGAATATCAAACTCCTTCTCTCCTTCAACTACAACATGGGGGATAGCCATATGCGGCGTTAACGCCGTACTGCTTTCCTTTTCCCTGTCCATGAGGCGTTGAAAAAGCACTTCAGGTTCTAAACTCAGCCTCCCGGCCATTGAGTCGGCAGCATGCCTGAAAAAATTTTCATAGTGCATGCAGTTTTTAATATCCAGTATAATGCTGTCTTCAATTATGTGGTCAAACCTGTCATGTGTAATATCATCCCTTTCCCTTATTACCCCTTTTAGCTCAGTCTCAAGGGAATGTGACGTGAGTTCTTTTGTAGTAATCCTCTCAATGAGATGGAGCAATGCCGATTCTTTCTCCCCCCTCTTTCTCCCATAGGAAAAATAAATAATAAATCCAATGGCTATCAGCACGGTACATGCAAAAAATGCTTCATAACCTATTTCTACCAACAGAAACCCGTAGCATATAATACCCAGTATATGTATCCATGGATAAAGGGGTGCTTTAAAACTTGGCTGGTATCCGTGGAGCCTGCTTTCCCTGAGGATAATAAGGGCGATACATGAAAACATATAGGTAATAATAACAACACTGGATGCCGCTTTTACAAGCACATCAAGCTTTAAAAATAGAGTTAATAGTATAATAAATCCCGTAACAAAAATCGAAATGTGAGGTGTTTTAAAAAGGCTTCCTATCCTGCCTAAAACTGCAGGCAGCAGTTCGTCCCTGCTAAGTGCCATGGGATACCTGGAAGCAGACATTATTCCCGCATTGGCTGCAGAGGTAAAGGCCATAATCGCCACAATACTCAATACAGCCCCTCCCCATGAACCCACCATGGCATTGGCTCCTACAGTAATAGGAGTAAGGAGGTTACTAAAAACCGTTCCACCCAGGACCCCTGATGTAACAAATATAACAGATAAATAAACAACTCCCACTACTGATATTGAAAGAATCATCGCCATGGGTAAAACTCTACCCGGGTCCTTAACTTCCTCACCAATGCTGGCAACTTTTAATAACCCCCCATAGGATATAAAAACAAATCCTGCCGCAGAGAGAATTGAGAATATCCCCCCCGATGCAAAGGGCACAAGGTTTTCCACCCTCACCTTTGGTATGCCCACAATTACATAGGCCAGCAGAACAGCCAATATCCCGAATACCAGTACTATCTGAAGCTTGCCGGCTATCTTAATGCCAATAAAATTTATAATAATAAAAACAAGACATAACAATGCGGCAATTAAATATTCATTGGCAGGCAGAACAAGTTTTGCAAATACTGTAATCCCCACTAATGCAAAGGAGCTTTTAAGTGCAAGGGCAATCCATGTAATTATTCCATATATGGTACCCACAGCGGGGCCTAAACTGCGTGTAATAAAATAATAGGAACCTCCGGCTTTAGGCATGGCAGAAGAAAGTTCTGCCTGGCTAAGCAATCCCGGTATAGTGGCAATGCCGGCTATAAAATAGGATATTATAATTGCAGGGCCGGCCTTTGCGTATGCGAGGCCGGGCAGAATAAAAAGCCCCGCGCTCATCATTGTGCCGCTTGTAATGCAAAAAACATCAAGCAGCCTAAGCTCTCTTTGTAATTTCATATGAAAACAAATATATCAGACTATTATATTTTTTTCAAACGATTTTTTGTTTTTAACATTTCGACCCGGCACCTCGACAAGATCGGTGACTGGTGAAATCTGCTCCCTGAGCCTACCGAAGGGGAGATTCACAAAAATCAGCTTGACAGAGGTTTAATATCTATTTTTATTTACATTCCAATTATATTACACATAAAAAGGAGTAAACCTCTATGGCAAAAAAATTGCGAAGTTCAACCTCCACGGATGGAAGGAAAATGGCAGGTGCAAGAAGCCTTTGGAGAGCAAACGGAATGAAAGAGGAGCATTTCGGCAAACCCATAATAGCAATTGCAAACTCCTTTACACAATTTGTGCCGGGGCATGTTCACCTCCACGAAATAGGGCAGCATGTAAAGGGTGAAATTGAAAAACAGGGATGCTTTGCCGCTGAATTCAATACCATAGCCATTGACGATGGTATTGCCATGGGCCATGACGGCATGCTGTATTCCCTGCCCTCTCGTGAATTGATTTCCGACAGTGTTGAATACATGTGCAATGCCCACATGGTTGATGCCATGATATGCATTACAAACTGCGATAAGATCACACCGGGGATGCTCATGGCATCCATGCGGCTCAACATACCCACCATTGTTGTATCAGGCGGACCCATGGAAACGGGAATATACAAGGATAAGAAATACGACCTCATTGACGCTATTGTGCAGAGTGCAGACCCTTCTGTCCCCGATGAGGATATTTATAATATTGAGCGGCTCGCATGCCCAACATGCGGTTCCTGTTCGGGAATGTTCACGGCAAACTCAATGAATTGCCTCACAGAAGCGTTAGGCCTGGCACTGCCTGGAAACGGAACAATAGTTGCCACGCATAAAAACAGGTTAAAGCTTTTTGAAAAAGCGGCTAAAAGGATCGTTGAGGTAACAAAAATGCATTATAATGATGGAGATGATTCCGTACTTCCCAGGTCTATTGCATCAAAAGAGGCCTTTTTAAATGCAATGTCCCTTGATATTGCCATGGGCGGCTCCACCAATACGGTACTTCATCTTTTAGCCATTGCAAATGAAGCAAAGGTTGATTTTACAATGAAAGATATAGACAACCTCTCAAGAAAAACGCCCAACCTGTGTAAGGTTGCCCCGAGCTCGCAATTTCATGTTGAGGACGTAAACAGGGCCGGCGGGATACTATCGATTATGGGAGAACTGGACAGGATAGGTTTAATAAATACCTCGGCCAAACGGATCGATACGCCCACCCTGAAAGATGCCCTTGACCGGTATGATATACAAAGGGACACAGTAACTGATGAAGCTATTGGCATTTTTAAAAGCGGCCCAGCCCATTCCGGCAGAAACCTGATAATGGGTTCCCAGGATACTTCATTTAAAGAGCTCGACAGAGACAGAAAGGAAGGCTGCATAAGAGATTTGGAAAACTGCTATAACCCCGACGGGGGCCTTGCAGTTCTCTTCGGCAATATTGCCAAGTGCGGATGTATTGTAAAAACAGCAGGAGTTGACCCAAGCATTTATAAATTCAACGGGCCCGCAAAAGTATACTTTTCACAGGATGCCGCATGTGATGCCATTACGGGTGGTGAAATCAAAGCCGGTGACGTCGTTGTAATCAGGTATGAAGGCCCCAGGGGCGGCCCGGGCATGCAGGAAATGCTCTATCCCACATCATACATAAACTCCATGGGACTTGGCAAAGAATGCGCGTTAATAACAGACGGAAGATTTTCCGGGGGCACTGCAGGTTTATCCATAGGGCATATATCCCCGGAAGCAGCATCAGGCGGCAGTATAGGGCTCATTGATGACGGAGACATCATCGAAATTGACATCCCCAAAAGACAAATAAATGTTCAGCTTTCTGATAAAGAACTGGAAGCAAGGAGAGAAAGGGAGCGTAAAAAAGGCAAGGACGCTTTCAGGCCCGTTGGCCGAAAAAGGGAGGTCTCAAAAGCTCTTAAAATCTATGGTTTACTGGCAGCATCTGCGGACAGGGGTGCCGTGAGAGAACTTCCGGAAAAGGAGTAATAACCTCTTCGCCCTCTTTCCGAACCTGGCAAAAAAAGTTGTTCTATTTTTTTCTTTTTTTCTCGAATAGCCTGCCCATTTTTTTACAGGAAGGAGCCCTGTCTATTGCATCGCACTTTGCCTGTTTAATCTCTTTTAAACAGGCCATGGCAATTTTCTTTTCATCCAGTGATAGCTTAATTTTGGTTTTCGCGTATTTACTCTTCTTCTCCATCATCTCCATACTCTTCATACACTTTTCTTTTGTGGGCAATGTGGCTAAAGCAAACCTGCGCATTTCCGGGCTCATAGATTTAAACTTTGCCTTGGTGCAAAGATCAACCTTCTCACACATTGCCAAACTAACCTTTTGGGAAAACTCCTCAACCGTACCGGGTGATAAAAGTTGACAGCCAAATAATACAGGAGATATCATTAGAGTTAAAATAATTATATATTTCATAAAACTTCTCCTTTGTTTATAAATCACTTTTTTTGGATATTTTTTCAAATTCAATTTCCCATTTAATTTTTTTTTGAGAATTGCATGTGAAATAATACCATTATCAGGGAAAGAGCACCACCGGTGTAAATGCCTATAAGGCTTATATTCATTGCTTTTTCCCTTTTAGATTCTTAAATGGTATAGGAATGTCCCTTATCTAAAGCATCTTCTTACCCCCCTTCGGGGCAAAGGCATATCGACACATCCTGTGCCTGCCTTTTCATCATCCTCATCCTGAGAACGTGGGTTTGGGGGGCTTACGGCCAGGGTTCCCAATCACCCCAATTTTCAATATACTCTTCAAGTGCGGGAATTTTTTCCCGGCTATCCATGAGAAATTCCTTTGTGAATCTCACAATGTCCTGCTCCCGTTCAATGGAAATCTGTCCGGTCATAACCCTTGTCCTGAGAAATACAAAATATGTATCAAGGACATCGTGGACACAGTAGTCATTTATCTTTCGAATTTCTCCATTAAGAAACATCTCGTAGACCTTGTCTCCGCTGGTACCCATTTTACCCGGTTTACCTATGATCTTTGCCAGAAGGTCAAGGCCTCCATTCATCCTGATTGCATTATAGTTTGAAAGCCAATCTTGTAAATCAATATGCTTTGGGCCAAAACGAAATCTCCCCGCAAATTTGTCGGTGAAGTGCCTTTTTGCCTGGAAGCCGTACCTGAATGCCATTAGCTCAAGAAGTGGCAGATCAAATCCCCTGCCGTTAAAGGTAACCAGGGAGGCATTTTTATAAATATCCTCCACTCCCCTCCAGAATAACTTCACCATTTCGGAGGTCCTGAAATGGGGCTCATCCAGGCAGACTATATCTTCAAGGGTAAAGTCTGAAAGAACCTTTGCCACGCAAATAGAGATGGGATATTGATATGTCACGGGAATAAAAGACGACCTGCCGTCAGTGGTTTCAAGCATTTCCCCCTGATATTTCCTGACAGCTTCCTCATCACTCAATTCTTCATGGGGATACCTTGTTTTTAGAATGAGCCTTGGGTCGGGTACTGATTCTACGTCAAAAACGAGATATTTTATCTCACTTGCCTTTTGATTTTTCATCCATTTTCTTGAGGAAATCCTTTACAAATGGATCGGTTTCACTGGCCAATGCAGTTCGCCATGTCTTAATGGACTTCTTTGAACCAATCTTAACTGTTGAAAGAAGGGCTGCATATCTAACTTCTGCACTTTTATCATTCAATAGCGCATTATTTAAGGCATTCACAGCCTTTTCTTCACCAATATATCCGAGTGCCATTATGCAATGAAGGCGGACCTTAACCCTGCCGTCATTGACCAGTTTTAAAAGATTGCCTATGGCATCCTTTTCCTTTTCCTTTGCTGCCCAATCAGCAGCAAGGATTATTGTCTTTTCGCTATTGCTGGCTTTAAGATCTGCTATATATTGCTTGGCAGATTTTTCTTTTCCAATTGCTGAAACTGCTATTGTCATGGCCAATATGGATAGAATAATCTTTTTCATAATAGTCTCCATTAAGTTAATTTTTTTTCAATTACAGATATATCTATCAATTCAATCAATATATGTCAATGATTTTATTGCATTTAACCTTTTATAAATACTTAAGAATAATCATGCCACGGAGGCAGAGATACACAGAATGATTGAGTAGTTGGTTCTGTTTGAAGGCTACTATAATCAGGATTTATTGCTTGTTGAGATAATTTTATTATAGCAGGGTGATTTTGAATTATTTTTATTCTCCGTGCCTCTGCGTCTCTGCGGCAAAACAAGCCTGCAATTAAAATTATTAACTATTCATCAATTATCACTTATTTTAAAAATGACAAAAAAATTGTTTGCAAGCTGGAGTATAGATAAATAAATTTGCACCCATATTAAGAATAAGGGTGTTTCAACAATGGATAATAATATCGGGGATAACGAAGAACTAAGCCAGGATGACTTTGCAGAAATGCTTGAGAAGTCCCTTACCAAAAGTGATGACTTTATCACAGGAGACATGGTAAAGGGAAAAATTGTATATTTAACCGAAAGCAGTGCATTTGTAGACATATCCGGCAAAAGTGAAGCCATTATCAGCATGGAAGAACTTAAGGATAAAAAAGGCAACATGCTTTATGATAAGGGAGACCTCATAGAGGCATTCGTTGTTTCCACTAAAGGCGGCGAAATAAACCTGACCTTAGAAATCGGCAAGGGTGAAACTAATAAGGAGCTTCTAAATATTGCATACGCAAATTTATTACCCGTTGAGGGTATTCCAAGAGAAATTGTTAAGGGTGGGTATTCAGTATCAATTTCAGATATCCGATGCTTTTGCCCTTTCTCACAAATTGATATAAAACCACCTTCAGATGAGAAAGTTTATCTAAATCAGCCCCTGTCATTCAAAATCATCGAATACAAAGAAGGTGGTAGAAATATTATCCTTTCAAGAAGGGCCCTCATGGAAGAAGAAAATTTGATTAGCCTGAATAAATTAAAGGACACCCTCAAAGAGGGCGATAAAATTGTTGGGAAAATATCTTCAATACAGGATTTCGGCATATTTATTGATATAGGCGGTATTGAAGCCTTAATACCAAAATCTGAACTTTCATGGAGCAGGTACCCTAAAATGGATACCTTCAAAGTAGGTGAAAATATTGAGACAAAAGTCCTTTCAATTGATTGGAAAAAAGAAAGAATAGCGCTATCTGTAAAAGTTCTTACCCCTGAGCCATGGGAAAATATTAAAAAATATAATGAAGGGCTCACATTAAATGGCAAGGTGGTAAATATAATTGACCAGGGAGCATTTGTTGAGATTGAACCGGGCCTTGAGGGATTTGTCCATATCTCAAAAATGAGCAGGACAAAGAGGATCAACCATCCAAAAGACGCCCTTTCCATTGGTGATTTTGTGAATGTAAAAATAATCAATATACAGAATGACAGCAAAAGGGTTTCCCTTGAACTAATAACAGGAGAACCCGACCCATGGCAGCTGCCAATTGGTGAGTTGACAAGTAATGTCCATAGCGGTACAATCGAATCATCAAGAAATACAGGTTTATCTGTGAGGCTGTCCAATGGAATGCTTGGTTTTGCTCCGAGGGATGAATTAAAATCAGGTAAGGGAGATGATATACAAAAAACATATAACGTGGGAAGCGAAATAATAGTGTCAATTAAAGATATTGACAGTGAAAAAAGAAAACTTATACTGAGCGAAACAGGCGCCCAGGCAAAGGAAGAACAAAAGGATTATGAAAAGTTTCAAAAGAGCCAGGACGCAAACAGCTCAACACTGGGAAACCAATTTAAAAATAAATTTGAAGAGTTGCAAAAAAAACTAGAAACCAAAGATGATTAAATTAAAAAATGGAATAGAAATTGATTACAATAGTGATTTTGATGTGTTTTTTAAAGATCTTCTAAAGACAATAATCAAGGAATCAAGGAATTCCAGCAATGACAAACTTACAGACAAAACTCCCGTAGATTCGAATGAAGAAGAATACATTAAATTTAAAAATGAAATTCTCTTAAAAGAGATAATGGACAACTGCATATATGTAACTCATCAGCTTTTCGAAATTTCAAAAGAAAATAAAGACCTGTCAAAATTCATGGTCACCGGTTTCATCTTTAACAGCATAATTCTCACCATTTCAGAAACAGATATGACTCTACTGGATAACGAAGAGGACATCAAAGGTAACGATGATATAATCCATTGAGGGAAAAATCAGGAAGTGATAATGGACAACACAAAAGGTTTAACCAACACAGAACTCCAGTCATGCATGGAGCTTGGCAAAATACTTACTTCTGAATTGGATCACCAAAAACTCTTTGAGATAATAGTTAATAAAATATCCGGTTTAATTCCCGCCCAAAACTGGTCCCTGCTCCTGATGGACTCTAAAACTGAAAAGCTGTACTTCAAAATATGTGTGGGCATAGATATTGAAAATGTTAAGGACATCCGCCTTTCACCTGGTGAAGGTGTTGCAGGCCAGGTTGCCTTAACCCAAAAATCCATGACAGTAAATGATGTTGCCAGGTGTGAATATTTTACTGATAAAATCGATACCATTTCGGGATATAAAACCCAGTCAATATTATGCGTCCCCCTTATTTTTCATGGTAAAACAGTTGGCGTACTTGAAGCCATAAATCCTACCAGCCTTAATGAGAGGAGCAAAAACCTATTAACATACATTGCAGATTATGCGGCCATTGCCGTTGAAAACACACGGCGATATAACCATATACATGAGCAGACAATCCTTGATAATCTGACCGGCCTTTATAATACACGATACCTTTTCCGAAACCTCAGTGAAAAAATTAATGCATCTAAAATAGACGAGGCCATTTTTTCACTGATCTTTATGGACCTTGACGATTTCAAAAAAGTAGTGGATAAATACGGGCATCTCCTGGGCAGCCAGGCAATACAGGAAGTTGCCGGCACAATCAAAAAATCACTTAAAACTCCGGAATATGGAGTCAGTTATGGAGGTGATGAGTTTGTAATTGTATTGCCCCATTACGATAAAGCAAAGGCAATTGAAAAAGCTGAAATGATAAGAGAGTCAATGAAAAATACGGCATACCTTTCAAATAACGGGTATAAAATTAATCTCTGCGCAAGCTTTGGTGTTGCCTCTTTTCCCGATGACGGGAAAGAAATGACTGAGCTTATTAACAGGGCAGATAAAAACATGTTCAAGACTAAGGATTGCGGCAAGGACGCCGTATGCGGGGAATAAAACGAAAGGAAGATTTACAGCATCTTAATGAGCTCCAATATCCTTTCGTCATCAAATTTATTTATCTTTTCCCTTAGTTTATTCATATTATCTCCCCTTTGAAGATTAACTGATAATTTTATCATTGAACCCTGTAAATAATCAGGGTATTCAACGGCAACTCCTTCGCGGGAAAATAGCTTCACTATTTCATCGGCCCCATTCTTCATTGAACTGTATTGAGGATACCTGATCCTGTATAATTGTTCCAGAATGTATTCTTCCTTTCCTCTGCTATCATCAATTTCTTTTAGTTCTACGGCCAGTATATTTTCTATTGTACCATCTCTTTGAAATATATCAGATATCATACTGATTATTCTTTTAAAAACATTTACCCTCATGTAACTATAATCAACCCATAAAGAAACTATATCCAATACCTTTTGGGGAAGACTCAATAAATCCCTAATTATTTTAAAACCTATATCTCTTATATCCAGGTAATCCTTTAAATTTTGGGGAAGTGCAATGACCCTATCGATACTGTTTAGTATAATCCCTTCGGGAACATCAAGGCCCCTGCTCCCCTCTCGTAAAAGCCTGCCATCTTCAATATTAAAATGATCTCTGAGGATAGAGAGGAGCTTCACCTTCCCCACCGGGCCTATTTCATTCCTATAACATTTTAACTTGATATAATCAATATAGTCATCGGGCAGGATCTCATTTACAACTACTGTGTTTACATGTTTAAACCCCAATTTTCTTAGATAATCAATCCTGTTATGGCCAAAAATGACAACAAATTTGCCCTCTTCTTTTTTTAGAACAGGCATTTCAAGAATACCCGATTCTTTAACTGATTTATAGAAAGATTGATCAATTATATTTCTACTTATTTTAAAGTACCTGTTAATTGAATCAACTTTATCTAAATTA
>JBHPHB010000088.1:0-11758 GCA_042569985.1 Spirochaetota bacterium
CCAATAACGCCTGTTGTTAAAAAGCTGTTAATTATCAATGGTGCTATCTTCCTTTTTCAGCAATTTGCAGGATTACTTTCACCAAATACAATTGAGAGAATATTCGGTTTGCATCACATTGGCCTCATATATGAATTTAAATTGTGGCAGGTTTTCACATACATGTTTTTACACGGTGGATGGATGCATATAATTTTTAATTTATTTGCCCTTTGGATGTTCGCCGGAGATTTAGAAAATCAATTTGGAAGTAAGGCTTTTTTAAAGTTTTATCTTTATTCAGGAATTGGAGCAGGGATATTTATTGCCGTCATGAATTACATATCTTATACTAAATATGGTATATCCAGCCCTACAATTGGAGCTTCCGGTGCACTCTATGCAATTCTTCTTGCTTATGGAATGACGTGGCCAAACAGGGAAGTACTTTTATATTTTGTGATACCGGTAAAAATAAAATACCTGGTGCTGGGATTTGGCCTTATTGAATTCTTTGGCATTTTATCAACCTTGTCGGGTCAGGGAAGCAACATAAGTCATATTGGCCACATTGGAGGATTAATTTCGGGCTTCATAATAATCATGATTCGAAGAAAAAGCACACCTGGGCAAAACTCATCAACAAGAAAGGGTGATGGTAATGTCATAAACCTGGCATTGAAAAAAGCAAGGATCAAGAAAAAAAGGAAGGATATTGAAACCCGCATTAAAGCAAAAAAGATTATTGATGAACTTCTGGAAAAAATCGCACGAAACGGAATGAGCTCACTCAGTCCTGAAGAAAAAAAGTTATTAGAATGGGCAAGAAACAACTATTATCCTGAAAACAATGATATAGTTCATTGAACTACCCACTCATAAATTTCATATAAAATTCCCGGAACCCCTTACGCTCATTTGCATATGCCTCAGATAAAGTTGTATTATTTCTGAACTCTATGAGCTCCTTAACCTTAGAAAAAATTTCCGGTTTTGTTTCAGTAATATATTTTGCTATCTCCATTGCCCTGGGCATCAATTTTTCCTCTTCAACTACTTCGTTAACAAGCCCAACACGAAATGCCTCCTGTGCGGAGATAAACTGGCATGTCAGAGAAATCTGTTTTGCCATCCTCTGGCCAACTGCCTGCTGAAGCAGCTGAGTTAAACCCCAGCCCGGATGAATACCCACCTTTGCATGGGTATCAGCAAAAGAAGCCTGTTCAGAGGCTATAAGAAAATCACAGTTAAGTGCAATTTCAAAACCACCTGTTATGGCATTGCCATTTATTGCTCCAATTATCGGCTTTTTACATTTACCTATAATATCGGGATAATCCATGCCGTCTCCACGGGGCTCAAAAAGTTTATCTTTCCCAATAACCTCAAGGTCAAGGCCAGAGCAAAATGACTTACCATTTCCCGTAATAATGGCAACCCTAATATTATCACTGGCTGCTACTTCATCAATACAGTTATAAAGATTAACCAGAAGGTCCTGGTTAATGGCATTGTGCCGCTCAGGACGATTTAAAGTTATAGTGGCTATGCCGTTTTCCTTTTCAAAAAGAACTGCTTCTCCCATGCCTGACTCCTATTATATGAAATTTACAAAATATTCTTTTAGCATTTTATGATCTATTCATTCCCCTGTCTACAAATTTACACTGGGCCATTCTTCTTTCCGCTGTTCATTCTTATGCACTAAAAGTTGGCATTTACAATACCTGATATTCATTTCCATCCTTAAAACTTCTTCGCCTTCCATTATATTACTTGACATGTTGTGAAATCATAAAAAAATTCCAATATCAAAAACTCAAGGAGAAAAGGATGACTGAGGAATTGAATAGCAGCAGCAAAACAGGTAACCGTCTTTGGGGCTATCGGTGGACAATTCTCTTAGTAGTATGGCTGTTATATGTTATCAATTACTTTGATAGGATTAGCGTACTTGTTTTCCTCCCTTACATCCAAAAGGATTTAGCCCTTTCTCCAATTCAAGTGGGCTGGCTGGGATCAATTTTCTTTTTCGGTTACGCCATAGCCCAGATCTCCTCGGGGTTTCTTACAGATAAAATTGGTCCAAAAAAAACCATGAGCATTGCTATATGGATTTTTACTGCCATTACATTCTTAACGGGTTTTGTGAAAAATTTCATCCAATTTCTTTTTCTTCGTATCGGGCTTGCCCTGGGAGAAGGACACCATTACGTTCCGGCCGTCCGTACAATCGCAAACTGGTTCCCTAGAGCCGAGAAGGGCAGGGCCAACGGTTACTTTGCAACTACCTGGGCAATCGCTCCGGCCCTTATACCAATCATTGTAACATGGCTGTCTGCAGATGTTTTTGACGGAAGATGGAGGCCCGTCTTTTTTATTCTCGCCATACCAGGACTCATTGGAGTTTTTTTGCTTTCCAGGTTTATGGCCAATTCACCTAAAGAGATTCATAAAAAAGGCAAAATGACTGATGAAGAGTACAAGTTAATAACATCCTCTGTGGGAGAAGAAGCAGATGTTCATGGTAAAGTATACAGTACTAAAATATTCACCACAGATTTACAATATTACCTTTTTACTGTTACCTTTTTTGTACTGCTCATGATTTACTGGGGAATGACAAGCTGGATCACCATGTTTCTTGTAAAACAGCATGGCATGAATATCAAAACCATGGGCTTATTTGCGGCTATTCCATATGTAGTTGCGGGATTTGCAATGTGGCTTGGAGGATTTTGTGCCGATAAAATTTTCCAAGGGAGAATGAAGACTGTAACAACAATAGGGCTGCTGGGCTGCATTCCCGTTCTCTATTTTATAGGTCATGTGTCAAAGGGAGATACAGGACTGTTAATTTTAGGCTTAGCCCTGGGAGGATTTTTCATAAATGTCCCATGGGGTGTTATGCAGGCTTTTCCATCCCTGAGGTATCCAAAGGAAGTTGTTGGCCGTGCCATGGGTATAACAAATTCAATTGGTCAGTTTGGCGCATTCATTTCACCTCTTATAGCAGGCTACCTTGTAATTACCATGCCCGATAAATCCTATGACTTCGGTAATGTATTTTTATTCTGGTCAATACTGGCCTTTGCTGCGGCAATCTGTGCTTTATTTTTAAAAGAATCACCCATCGATTTCGAAAAGTTTGAAATCGAAGCTTAAGAATATGTTAATAATTTCACTGTTTAAATATAAATTTATTTCAGCTTCTCGATAAGTTTATTAAAAGAAGATTCCATTTCATTTCTGATCCGTCCGGCTATAAATGGTCCCATTATTGGTATCCTTACATCAACTTCTATCTCATATGAAAGCCTTGTTCCCGTTCCTTCGGGTTTAATCCCATAGACCCCGGCAATACGTATGCGCCCGCTGCCCGGCCATAAAACAGAAATAGTATTTTTGGACTTGTTCCATTTATAATATGAAACATTAGTCCGGGTTTCATTCTTATCCATTTGACCAAACTTATTATGCCTGTATCCCGTAACCATTATCTCGAATTCTAAGATATTATCAGTTTTTTTTAAGACCCGGTATTCTGCAGCAACTACCTCCTCACGCTGTTTTTCAATGGAAACAAGAAAATCTTTGGAACTTAAAATTCTTGCCACCTCTTTTGGGCCTTTTTTCACCAGAGCACTTGTTTTTAATTTGGCTATTTTATCTTCAGGTTTTACTATAAAAACATTATAAAGGACATAAATAACAATGAATAATAGGACCAATATCAAAACTGAAATTATCTTATGATTTTTAAAGAAGTAAATCATTTTTCACCTCATTTAACTAATTTGTAATTTTATACCTAAATTTTATAATTTTTTAGTCAAGAACAATCTAGCAGCTGTCCCTGGATTCAATCATTACAATATAACCCTGTGAAACAGAAGACAATTCCGCAGCATTGGCCTCGTCAGTGTCAATATGCATTTCCAGTTTGTATTTTGGATTTACCCTCACAAGCACATCTCCAAATATTAGTTCCCTTTCCCCTTCCATCTTAACCATAACAATATCCTTATCTTCAACACCGTAGTTCTTTGCGTCCTCAGGGGTCATATGAATATGCCTCATGGCACATATAACACCTTCAGGGATATCAATCCTTCCCTTGGGCCCTTCAAGTACAATACCGGGCGAACCCTCAAGATCACCGGAGGCTCTTATGGGAGCATCAATGCCCAGTTTAAATTCTTCGGTACGTGAAATTTCAATCTGGGTTTTTGACCTTTCAGGCCCCAGGATCCTCACTTTTTCTACAGTACCCCGCGGTCCAATAAGGTTCACTCTCTCATTACATGCAAACTGACTGTCTATAAAAAGCCGTGCCTTTTCTGTTAACTGGTATCCCTTACCGAAAAGCGCATCAACATCTTCACGGCAAAGATGTACATGGTGGGCAGAAACAGCTACCCTGATGGGTAGAGGATTTGTTGACATCATGTCACCCTTGAGTGACTTTTTAAAATCAAGTGCCTTTGCACACTGCCTGGCCATCATAAGCTCTTCATTTGTAGCAACGGCCAGTATATTAACCCGTGAATGTCTTGCAGTTAAATCAAAGACGCTTTTTTCATCATCCACCTTACAACGTGAATTTTTAAGAGGGTCCATTGCAATACCCAATTTCTCAAGCCCCTGGACACAACGTGCCCTAATCCCCCGGCTGTTCTCACCAATACCCCCGGTAAATACCAGAACATCCACATCACCCATAGCAGCAGTATATGCCCCGATGTAATGCTTAACGCGATAACAGAAAGTCTTAATTGCAAGAAGTGCCCTGTTGTTCCCCTTTTCGGCAGCTTCAAGAATTTCACGCATGTCTGAGCTGACCCCTGATATCCCCAGGAGCCCCCCTTTCTTATTCATCATTTCATCAATTTCATCAATTGACATTCCTTCGTGTTGATGCAGATATGGAATAATGCATGGATCAAGATCACCAACCCTTGTCCCCATTATCAATCCCTGCAATGGACTAAAGCCCATGCTGGTATCGATTGACAGTCCTCTCCGGACAGCACACATACTGGCACCATTACCAAGGTGGCAGGTAATTATATTTAATCTTTTTAAGGGTGTTTCTAAAAATTCGGCTGCAGCAGATGCCACAAATTCATGGGAATTACCATGGTATCCAAACTTGCGGATAGATTTTTCATTGTATAATTCATAGGGTAAACCGTAAATTGAAGCTTCTTCGGGAATTGTACTATGAAAGGAAGTATCAAACACTGCCACATGGGGAACATCGGGCATAATCTCCTGGCATGCCTCAATGCCGGCAAGCATACCAGGGTGATGAAGGGGAAGCACAGGGATATATCTCCTAATTTCATTTTTTACATCATCATCAATTACAGCGGCACTTAAATAATTGGTCCCTCCAAGGCCAACCCTGTGTGATACTGCATCAATTTCAGAAAAATTTTTTATTGGTACATCCTTTTCACCCACCAGTGTATCAAGCACAATTTTTAAGGCTGACAACTGGTCGTCGGCCTTTACCTTTTTCTTCTTCATTTCCTTTACGCCATAACTATGCGTTGTATCATCAATACCAATGCGGGTAACCTTACCAGCCCATAGGGTTATTTCATCATTCAAATCGATGAGCTCATACTTAAGTGATGAGCTGCCGCAATTAATTACTAAAACTTTCATACCTCTCTCCTTAATTAACCGGGATAAGATGCTTAATGTATATAGTTCATCTGTTTTTAGTTTGAGCAAATATAAATCTTATTTGCAATCCTTAAATATTTTTTTTATTAAATTAAAATCATCAGTATTATATGCCACTGCATAATCAGTGAGCCTGAAATTATTATTAAAGATCTCTTTATAATCAATTTTTTTGCCGCTTAAATATTTGATGTTCCCATTGGCTTTTAAGATGATTGGAATGGCACCGGCCCAATCCCAGAGATTTACCTTCCCAATAAACGCAAGAACCCTGTTTCTCCTGTTATCCACGGTTAGACATGCATGAAGGGCAGTTGAACCAAGATTTCTTACCTTTCCCGGAAAATTAAGCTTATGAAACTTCACTTCAGATGCATAAAATATATTTGTTTCCCTTTCGATTTCCAAATCCTTTCTTACATTAACCTTCTCATTATTCAAATATGAGAATTCATCATCATTATAAAACAGCATATGGGAACCGGGAGAATATACAAATCCATAGACCGGTTTATAACCCTGAAAGATCCCAACGGAAACACACCAGAAAGGTAAATACATGCTGAACATAGCTGTTCCATCTATTGGATCAACAATAACTGATATTTCATCGTTATCAATTTTGTTAAATTTGTTATTTGAACTTTCTTCACTGATAAAATTAATATCTTTATATTTCCTGGAAATTTTATTAAGCAAAAGATCCTGCACAGAAAGATCGGCATCTGTAACAATCGATGAATCTTCCTTCCTTGATACGTAGAGATTTTCTCTTTGGATATTATGAGCTAAATCACCTGCTTTAATAATTAGGGATTTAAAAAATTTAATATCTTTTTTATTGAACAAATGACTCATAATAGATTTCTCATAAAGCTTTTATTTACAATCAAATCATAACAATAATTTTACTACACCAAAAATATGCCATTAGTCAAGGATTAATTATGCGGATACCATAAATCATAATACTCCTGGAAATCCCTGGGTCAATCGTTTAAAAATTATTATTCTTGACTAAAACTATATATATTTATATTTAACAATACATAATTATTCACCTCTGTATCTTATTCTGTGCTGTGCGTGAATAAAATGATACCTTGTTAAAAAACTGAATTTGGAGAACTCATGAGAAGATATATTTATACATTGATAATTATAGCAGTAACGGTAGTTTCAGATGTTTTAACAAAATACTGGGTTGTACAAAACATAGCTTATCACGATAGAATTGATTTCCTTAGCGGCTTTGTCAGGATAACACTTACTTACAACAGGGGCGGTGTATTCGGAATATTACAGGGATATAAAAATTTATTCCTTATAGTATCAATTGTTGTACTGATCCTTATGATAATCTACTATATTTATGAAAAAAGTGAAAGTTCACTCTTCAATGTTTCCATGTCTCTCATAATGGGTGGTGCAGTTGGGAATATAATTGACCGGTTGATTCCCGGAAGGCCGGGTGTGGTAGATTTTATATCAGTTGGTATTGACGGGACTTACAGGTGGCCCACATTTAACGTGGCAGATTCAGTAATAGTGGTTGGTGCATGTTTGCTGGTAATTCTTTTTTACAAAGAAGAGAAGAAGAGAAAAAAAGATTCTCAATAATCCACAATCTCAATTTCGCCCTGTGCGATAACTTCTTTCCCTCTTATTGCTTTTACTATGTATTTCCCATGCCTGTACATTGATAGCGTTGAACTTACCCTTGATTGATCCGGCTTTACCTCAACATTTATAGTTTCCAGTTTTGCCATCTTTCCTTTAAAATCTTCATATAATTCTATAAATATCCTATTTGTATCAAATGGGTCATTGCTTTTAATCAGTACGGTAAGGTCTCCTGTGCCAAACTTAATCCCGCATTCAACCCCAACGCCCTTAACAGTGACACCCTCACAAAATTCAATATTCTTTTTTGGCTGACATCCAAAAAGAAGAGCTAAAATAATTAAAACTAATATTTTTTTCATCATATTATCCTGGATTATATTATTGGCACTATAAAAATTAATTAATTAACAATATTTTTTATGAGCAATTATTTAAAATTTGAATCATTAGGGATTTAGCCCTCATATTAATGAACCCTGGACCTCTTCATCATCCTCAATTTCCCCTGTGTCATTCTTTACCTTAATTGATTTACTTTTTACCTTTCCCGATTCACCTTTCTGTAATATCTCAATCTTACGTTCTGCCTCTTCTAATTTTTCATGACAGAATTTAGCATATTTAATTCCCTTTTCAAATTCCTTAATGGAATCCTCCAGACCAAGTTCACCCGATTCTAAACGGGAAACAATTTCTTCAAGCTCTTCAAGTGAACTCTCAAAATTTAACTTGTCCTTGCTAGACGCCTTTTTCTTTGCCAAAATTATCCCCTTCCTCTTTGGAATTTACTGTACATCCTAATTTACCATTATATAATTTCAATTCAATTTTATTACCAACATCAGTATCATGTATATTTTTAATTAACCTTCCACCTTCATCCATTGCTATTGAAAATCCCCTTTTCATAACACCCAGTGGGGATAGATTCTCCAGTCCCTGGATTGCCATATTATACTGATGAGATTTATCCTTAATTATATCCCTCATAGAAGAAATCATATTTTTCTCAATATCATCAAGCAAAAATTCTCTTGCATCAATAATCTCCTGGGGTTCTCTAAATATTCTTCTACTTAATATTCCATGGAGCCTTGTTTTGCCTTCACGCAATTGTGAATCCAATGAATTTCCCGCCCTTGTGAGTAGGTAAGTAATCTCTCCATCAAGTTCACCCTTGATGGGGACCGCCAGCTCAGCAGCTGCCGAAGGTGTGGGGGCATTCATATCAGCTGCATCGTCACACAGGGGATGATCAATCTGATGCCCCACTGCTGATATAATGGGGACACTTGAATTATAGAAGGCCATTACAACTTCCTCCTCATTAAAAGGCATGAGGTCTTCAAATGAGCCACCACCCCTTCCGGCAATGATAACATCAATCATCATATCAGGCCTGTTGAGCTCCTCAATCCCCTTTACAATGGATAATGCCGCTTCTTCTCCCTGCACCTTTGCCGGGGCAATGATAACCTCCATATTGGGATATCTCCTCAGTGCAACCTTGATAATGTCCCTTACAGCCGCTCCCGTTGGTGATGTTACAATTCCGATCCTCTTTGGAAGGAACGGAATGGGTTTTTTATGCTCATCATCAAAGATACCAAGACCCAATAATTTTTTCTTTAACTGCTCTATCCTCTGCTGTAATTCACCAATGCCTTCAAGCCTTACCCGGCTAATATTGATCTGGTAACGTCCGCTCTTTTCATACAGGGTAATATTACCAAAAGCAAGGACACTCATACCTTCTTCTAACTTAAATTTCAGATTTTTATTTACATATTTAAAGAACACCACACTAATCACAGCATTCTTATCTTTCAAAGTAAAGTATATATGCCCGGAAGAATGATGAGTAAGGTTTGATATTTCACCCATAATCCAGACTTTATTGAGTTCGTAATTGTCCTCAATGGTGCTTTTAATTTTTCTTGTAATTTCTGTGATAGTGTAAATTTTATTTTCTGTTGGCACATCTTCCATGGGGTTAATACATAATTATGGATTAAAATAAATCAACAATTATTTATGGGAACCCTTATAAAGGACAGCAATACTTAACTAGTTTAAAATGTAATAGTAATGAAAGCAGTAGTCATTCAGCAAGAATGTCAGTCATATCTTTGTGTATTTTACCATTTGAAGCAAGTATTTCGGGATATTCAGGATCAAAGCCATCACCGTTGTACCTGGTAACTTTTCCCCCAGCTTCTTCAACGATAAGACTGCCCCCTGCCATATCCCACGGGTGCAGCTGGGGTTCCCAGAATCCATCAATCCTTCCACACGAAAGGTATGCAAGATCCATTGCAGCAGAACCCAACCGCCTGATACCCTGAATTTTCGGCAGGAATTTATTGAATTCATTGAGGTTATTGTTATCATCATCTCCCTTGGAGTAGGGGAAGCCTGTGGCAAGAATAGATATGCCGATATCATCAATTTCTGAAACACTAATCTTTTTATTATTTAACAGCGAGCCCTTACTCTTTATTGCACTGAAGAGCTCGTCATGAAAGGGGTCATATATTACACCAACAACAACTTTGTTAAGGTCTCTGGAATATAACCCTATTGATGTACAAAAAATGGGAATACCGTGGGCAAAATTATTTGTCGCATCCAGGGGGTCAATATACCAGACATATTCACTGTCTGTGTCCCTCCTACTGCCTTCCTCGGCAATAATGGAATGATCTTTGAACCTGTCCCTGATTTTATTAAAAAGAAACTCTTCTGAGGCCTTATCAATATTTGTTAATAGATTTGTTCTGCTCTTGTAGGAAACAACTGTATCTCTTGATCTGAAACCTTTTAATAGAATCTTCCCGGCTTCTTTAGATATGGATATGGCAAAATCTGAAAAATCATCAAGCATTAAAATATAATATCTCCACCTGCTAAATTACCGCTCTTTTCTTAATACAAAACACAACCGGCACCGATTTGAAAATTAAGCTCAAAGTGATCATCCAGGTTTCCCAATTCAAAAATAATCCTTTTATACACAAAAAAGTTCTTTAAGAATTGTACATCCAATCTAAATGACAATTCATGGCCCAGTGTTCTAAAACCTGAAAAAGGATCCCCCTTAACCCAATTATACATGTCCATGCCGAACAATCCCTGGCCATTGGGTAAATAAGCATAGGGCCTGCGATTATTAAGGTTCTGTAAATAAATCCGTTCAATAAACTGAACATTAATAATAAAGTTTACCTCATTAACTTCCTTTAAAAGCCGTCCCAGGGTAACACCAAGCCCTAGTTCATATGAACCCCAGTAATTTGATATTTTGTTTGTATGATCAAATAAATAGAAATCCTTAGCAGAAAGCAATGTATAGTACTTCAGGGCTGAATCAAACATATATGTATACTTAAACAGGTATTGAGCACTATCATATGTTACTCCTTTATTCCATGAACCATCCAGTAGTATGAGCCTGGGATATAAAGCAACTTCAATATTTGTTCTATCTTTATTATACCCAAAAAGAATACCAACTTTATAGTCAAACAAGCTGCTGTTAGAAGTTAATGTTAAATCATTATTAAAATGATTTAACATTATTCCAACGCCTAGTTTATAAAACCTAAATTTATAAATTGCTTCAAACTTCTCAGTATGATAGTTTACAGTCGGTGTCAATGCCCCAAGATGATAGTTACCAATTTTAGCGCTAATATCCCAGGTCTTGCTGGGTGTCCATGTTACATCTAAAGCATCATGCATATATGGGATCAAACCTTCATGATTTACAACTTTGTATTTCTTATCATTGTAGTAATAACCGGTTCTTAAAATAAAATCCAGTGTGACAAATAACCATTGTTTCTCCTTGAGCTTCTTATCATCGGTTATCCGTTTAATATCATCCTTTTGCTTTTTATCAAATTCTTTTTTACTCCTTTCCTGCTCCTTTCTTAACTTCCTTAACTGCAGTCTTTTTACAAATGCACTTGAAAGCCATTTAGGTACTTCCTTATTTTTAGGATCAATCTTAAGAACATGTTCTCCAATGAGAACTGCATTTTCATAATCACCTATCTTAAAATAGAGATATCCCAATTTCTCGCCGGAAAGAATCTGCCTGGGATTCCTTCGAAGGGCTTCTTTATAACTCTTAATGGCTCTCTTTGTATTACCCCTTAACTCCTCAGCATATCCAATATTATGTAAAACCTTTGCAGAGGATTTGTCATACCTTGAAATTGCCTTATTAAACTCTATAACAGCCTGGTGATACTGCCCCTTTTTCCCATAATTCACTCCGCGCTTGTTAATGTTTTTTGGGGTTGTAGCATATACAGTAACAACTGTCGCCAGAATGGTTGAAATAACCACTGATATAATTTTCATAACTTTGATCATAATTAAACGTCCATTATACTATGAAATTTTCCTTTTTCTCTGCATCTATGTATTATAACAATATTTAAACATTTAGGAC
>JBHPHB010000089.1:0-11748 GCA_042569985.1 Spirochaetota bacterium
CTTTTTTTAGGGGAAACATGGAAAATTAACTGTTATTGGTATAATTTTTTTTCTGAAAAAAGAACCTTATTGAAATGAGAATTAAGAATATACCAAAGATTATTCTTAATGTATCTGCATCAAGACTGCTGGCGAAGATTGTGCCTGTAACTGCTCCGCACAGGGCTGAGGGGACCAGAAATTTTATTGCGCTGAGGTTGATATTATCAAATTGTTTATGAAAAAATGCACCGGCCAATGTTGTGGGTGCAACAACGGACAGTGAAATTACTATGGCCTCGTGAGATTTCATTCCAAAAAATAGAATAAGGGATGATACAATAACTACACCGCTTCCAATGCCGAAAAGGGCTGAAACAGAGCCTGCAAGAAAACCAAGCAATATTAAAAACATGTAAGAATTTGTTATTGATATTGAAGTTAATGGCATGGAGACAATGTTGCTGAGTTTTAGCCCTACTGTAAAGAAGAGAATTGCAATGATTTTTAAAAAGATATTACTTTGCATCCTGTTTGCAGCCATGGCGCCGAGCTTTGCTCCTGCAATTGAACCGGTTATCATAAAAAGAATAATGACCAATTTAAATTCAACTGTTCCCAATATATAGTAAGATAGGGCTCCCACGAAAGCAGTTGGAGCGATTGCGGCCAGGGATGTTCCAATGACTGTTTTTATTTCATAATTTAATAAAAGATAAAGGGCAGGGACAAAGATTACCCCGCCTCCAATGCCAAAGGATGCACTTAAGAATCCCGCAATTGTACCCAGTATTATGAGTTTGATTTTTTCGTGTTTCATATATTCAGCTGTCTTTTTATGTGGAAGTCAGTTTATTAGTGTTCATTGTGGTTGGTCAATGTTTTTTTAATTAGCCCGGTGCTTGTACATTCTCCTTTTTTCAAGTTTTAAGATTTTTCCCCCACGACAGACTGAATTACGAGGCCCGCAAGTGTAAAGCCGAATATTGCGGTTATGTGGGCTATGGACCCATTAATCTGGACTTTCTGGCTGCACCACTCATGATTGACAAGTTCCGAATCTCCGGGGCCATTCTCAGTTTTTGGGCAGAGGCACTCTGATGTACCGCAGTTTGTATCTTCACCATGTTGGGTTAACTTTTCATCGCTGTATACGCAGAGAAAATCGTTTTGTATTTTCCTTTTGCGAAGGGCACTGCGGACTTCCCTTGCCAGGGGGCATCTGTGGGTTTTCCATATGTTGTCAACCTTTACCCTTGATGGGTCTATTTTTAATGCAGCACCCATTGATGAGAAGAGTGTCCCCTTCTCACCGACGGCTTTTTCTATCAGGTGTACCTTGTTTGTGAGGCTGTCAATTGCATCGATTATAAAGTCATATGATTCAAGTTCAAAGGAAGCGCTGTTTTCTTCATTGTATATTTTTTGCTGAGCATTAATCCTGGCATGGGGATTAATTTCAACGAGCCTTTTTTTAAGTGTATCAACTTTGACCTTTCCAACTGTCTGTGAGGTTGCCTGCATTTGCCGGTTTACATTTGTAATGCAGATACGGTCAGAATCAACTATTGTGAGATTTCCTATGCCGCTTCTAACAAGGCTTTCGGCGCACCAGCTCCCAACACCGCCTACTCCAAAGAGTATTACCCCGGTGTTTTGGAGTTTCTCCATGTTTTCTCTGCCCAGGAGAAGTTCTGTTCTGTTGAAGATTGACTGTCTCATATATTCCTATTGTTAAATTTCAGATAAGTATATTCATTCATATGGAGAGGGTGTATAAAAGTTATATATCCTCTGATCGGCCCCTAAATCCCCTGGTCCTCAGGATGAGGTTCATGGCAACGTAGGCACAGGATGTGCCGAAAAACGTTGCCCAAAGAGGGGCTTAATAATTCAAATAATTGTCAAAAGACAAATAGTATTATTAATAATCAACAATAAAATATATAAAAAAATTTAAAAGCAAAAAACGTAAGATTGTTTCGTCACAATGTTTCTCGTAATGATATATTGTATCTGTCATTGCGAGCGTAGCGAAGCAATCTTTTGCAACCATAAGGGATTGCTTCGTCACTGCGTTTCTCGCAATGGCAATGTGTGTGGCTTTCATTATTCTTATCAATTATAAACTCTGTGTGTCTGGGCCCTGGTGGCAAAATATTTCAGAAGTTTTCTTTATTGACTTTAATTCCCTCCTTTGATATGGTTATAATATGTTAACTATACATTTCAGGAGATTGTAGATGTCAGGTGAGAGGATCCTTATTGTTGAAGATGAATTATTGATCTTCAAATACATGGAAAGAATTTTAAAAAGCAGGGGCTATGATATTGCCGGGCATTCTGCAACCGGTGAAGGGGCAGTTAAAATTGCCTTGGAACAACAGCCCCAGCTCATATTAATGGATATTTTACTTAAGGGAAACATGGATGGTATTGACACGTCCCGAAAGATTAGAGAAAAAGTTGACATACCCATAATATACATTACCGCGCATTCAGATGACACTTCTATCAGAAAAATAAAGGCCACCCAACCCTACGGTTACATTGTTAAGCCCATAAATGAAATCGAATTTTTTTCTGCAATTGAAATAGCCCTGTATAAACATAAAATGGAAAGAAAGCTTAAGGAAAGCGAAGAGCGATACCGCGACATATTTGAAAATTCAGCAACGGGGATGTCAATTGTAAATCTTGATAACAGGTTTTTACAGGTAAATAATACATTGTGCTCCATGCTTGGTTATTCGGAAAAGGAGCTCCTTGAAAAAACTTTTCAGGATATTACACATGAAGATGACATAGATATTGGTCCCGACCATTTAAAACAGCTCCTTGAAGGAGAGATTGATTCTGCCAGTTATGAGAAACGGTATGTGTGTAAGAACGGGATGGTTATGTGGGTTTCCATTACCACAACATTATTCCGGGATTTTGAAAACAATCCCCTCTATTTTGTTGCACAAACAGTTGATATAACAGACAGAAAGGTAGCCGAAGAATTTCTTAAAATTGAAAGGGACAGGGCACAGGAGTATCTCGATATTGCCGGAGTCATTATATTAGCCCTGGACACAAGTCAGAATATTACACTTATAAATAAAAGAGGGTGTGAGGTGTTGGAGTGTGATGAAAATAACATTGTTGGTAAAAACTGGTTTGAATGCTTTATTCCTGATACGAGAAGAGAAAAGGTTGTTGGAATCTATAAATCATTAATGGCCGGGAAAATTGGAATTAATGAGTGGAATGAGAATATTGTTCTAACAAAAAATAGAGTGGAAAAGGTTATTCTCTGGCATAATACGATCTTAAAAGATGAAGCGGGTAATATTAGTGGAATTCTTTCGTCAGGTGAAGATATTACAGAGCGTAAAGTTGCTGAGATTGCATTAAAGGAGGGTGAGGAAATTGCTCGGGCACTCATTAATACACCAACAGAGCCGGTCCTGCTAATGGATACTGACGGTATTGTACTTGATATGAATGAGCAGCTTTCAAAACTAATCGGATTGAGCAGTGTTAAAGCAATTGGAAAATCAGTATATGATTATCTTGGCAATGAATATTCAGATAAGTGGAAAATATATGTTAAGAATATTGTCGAAACAAAAAAGGCTAACCGCTTTGAAGGTAAGTATGAAGATAAATGGTTTGATACAATCATGTATCCTGTAACCAATCCGCAGGGGAATGTTTCAAAAGTTGCAGTATTCTCACATGATATTACCGAAACCAGAAGATTGCAGAAGGAGATCATGGAGATAGATGAGCTTGAAAGGAAAAGGATTGGCCAGGAGCTTCACGACAGCCTGGGACAAAAACTTACAGGCATAGGTTTCCTTGCTGAAGCCCTGAAGAAGACCATGTTGGATAAATCCTATCCTGAAGTATCTGAACTGGAGGATATAATCGATAATGTGGCAGATTCGGTTGATCATGCAAGGAAGATATCCAGCGGCCTGTGGACTGAGAGGCTTAATGACTATGATGCTGTCCAGGCTATTAAAGAGGCCGCTTTTGATGCTGAAAGACTGTTCGGTATTACATGCACTGTGGATAACAGGGACGATATTAAAATATTCGACAATGATATTGTTAAAAACCTTTATTATATTACCGGCGAATCAATAAATAATGCGGTTAAACATGGAAGTGCCACAATTGTTGATATTGCATTCCATGACTGGGGTGACTATGCATACCTGGAGATTAAGGACAATGGCAAAGTTGTTGATAAGAAGAAAAAAAAGGGAGTTGGCCTTGGATTGAGGATTATGAATTATCGTGCACATATAATCGGCGCTGAATTAACAAACCGTAATACAGAAAACGGATATGTGGTGGAGGTAAAACTGAAAAAGGGCAAAGATATTTCAGTTTGATATGTTAAGAATAGTTTATAAAAAAATTATTCTTGATTCCCCCTGAACGATCCACTTAAGTAACTATCTTAGTTGCAGTTGAATAGTATAGCGGATTCCGTTATATATATAACTACAAGTTTAAGCTATTTACAGAAATTTGATAATATTATAATATACGACAAAGAAACTGTACTATTTTTATAAAAAAATAAAATTCTATGCTTTTATGCATATGTATTTTTTAAGGGAAAAAATATGTTTAGCAAGCCTGTAAATATAATAATAGTTGATGATCATCCCCTTGTGAGACAGGGAATGACAAAGGTTATCGAAAAGGAAGAAAACCTCAATGTGATCCATGAGGCAGGAAATGCGGAAGAGGCTTTAAAGCTCATAAGCAAGAATGAGCCGGACCTTGCAATAATTGATATTTCCCTGGAAACTGAGGCAAGCGGAATAGACCTGGTAAAGGCCCTCCGCGACAGGTACAGTAAAATTAAAACCATGGTACTTTCAATGCATGATGAGAATATCTATGCCGAAAGGGCTCTCAGGGCAGGAGCGCGGGGATATGTGACCAAAAAAGAGGGGCCTGCTGTAATTGTTGATGCCATTAAGGCCGTAATGGACGGTGAACTCTATCTCAGCAGCAGGATGTCCGCCAAAATAATCGATAAACTCCTGCATGTCAAGGACAGGGAAAGTGAATCCCTTCCCGACCTATTATCGGACAGGGAATTTGAAGTATTCCAGATGATTGGAAAGGGCATGGGCACCGGAGATATTGCAAAAAAGCTGAATTTGAGCGTAAATACAATAGAAAGCCACAGAAAGAAGATTAAACTGAAGCTTGGTATCGAAAAAGCATCGGAGCTTGTGAAATATTCAGTGGAATGGAATGTTTCGCAGAGGAAATAGGAAATGCTGCCTTAAACCTTCTTATACCCCCCCAAACAGCCTAATATTTTACTCTGAGCAACGGATATATTTACTCTGAGCAAGGATATTTTACTCTGAGCAAGGATATATTTACTCTGAGCAAGGATATATTTACTCTGAGCAACGGATATTACTCTGAGCAACGGATATTACTCTGAGCAACGGATATTACTCTGAGCAACGGATATTACTCTGAGCAAGAGAAATACAAGAAAACCCCATCACCGAATCAATGACAACCCATCACCTAATCCGCTATTACAAATTAACGGACTCTGTTTGATATAATACCACTTACGGTGATTGTTCAATTTTTGAGGAAATGCTATATTCTCCAAGATAAAACAAATAAGTGCTCAAGTCATTTTACAGGCTTGCATCAAATATTAAAAAATGGAGACAAAAAATGGAGAGCATTATTACTGAAAATACTACTGAAGCAAAAACAACCAACCGGCAGTTCATTACTTTCCAGATAGGAAAAGAGACCTATGGAATTGAAGTAATGAGGGCAAGGGAAGTTATGTATCTTGTAGAGATAACAGAAGTCCCCAATACTCTTCCCTTTATGAAGGGTGTCATGGACCTGCGGGGAGTAATTGTCCCTCTCATAGATGCCAGGGCTAAGTTCAATCTTAAGGTAAGGGACTATGACATTGATACTGTTACTATAATACTTGAATATCCCGAACAGACACTGGGTTTAATCGTGGATTCCGTATCGGATGTTGTAGGCTTATCAAAAAGTGATATCCAGGATCCCTCTCGTTTTCCTGAAGCTTCGGACAAGAACTATGTAGATGGAATAGCGAAGGTAGACGAAAAGCTCATTATCCTCCTCAATATTGATAAGATATTCACGGACAAGGAAATGAAAGGAATGTTAAGTAAGAAACAATAAATTTATATAAAAGGAGTTATTATGAAAATGAAACTTAAATCATTATTGGTAATTACTATTGTTATTTCAGCAGTTTTTATGCTTGCTGATTTATCCCATGCATACAGGCCCCTGGCCACAGAGGATGCAGGGGTTGGGGCAAGCGGTGAGCTTGTCATTGAGGGAGCATACGAGCTTGCACGTGAGGGAAGCGATAATACACATGCCATTGCCCATGCGCTGGTTATCGGCCTGGGAAAGGCGGAGCTCATATTTGAAGCGCCCTATGTACTGAACGGCCCCGGTGAGGGAGTGGGCGGAGTTGTAATTGCGGCAAAACTCCTCCTGTGGGGCAAGGATGAGGGCACGGGAATGCTTACAATAAAAAGCGAGTACGACGCCCCGGGAAACGCATTCGGGCTTTCACTTGTGGGGTCAAAGACATTATTCGGACCGTTTCAGGCGCATCTCCAGATGGGCTGGTCAAACAATCTTGTAAATGGAGCAGGAAATGTAGACGGCCTCTTTTACGGATTTGCACTGGACTTTGAAGCTGCAAAGTGGCTCAACATTGTAGCTGAGATAACAGGGGAATACTATAAAGAAGGGGGCGTTAAGTATAAGCCCACAAGTTTTGTTGGCGGGCTCATACTTAAGCCCATGGAGATGCTGGCAATAGATATTGGCTGCGGTGCAGGCATCACTGACGAAGCGGATGATGTTGCATTTGTCGTTGGCGTAACATTAGCATTATAAAAAAAATACTTTGGAGGACATTTAGATGAAAAAGGAAATGACTATTAGGGGAAAAATACTTGCTGGAGTATTGTCACTATGCGGATTGTTTTTAATAGCAGGGGCGCTGGCAATCTATTCAATGCAGCTTCAGTATGAAGCCGGCTATAACCTGGGCATTGAACATGCACCGCAGGTGGATGCGGCAATGGAAATAAAGCTCACCGCTACCACGGCTCACCTCTGGTTTGAGGAGGTCATGACCGGGGCTGAAGAAAAAGAAAGGATAAAGGAAGTATGGAAGCTTTTGGATGAGACTAAATGGTATGTCAATGCGCTCCTCAAGGGCGGCAAAAACGAAGAGGGTACCTTCATTGCATTGGATATTCCAAAAGTAATCGAAGCCATAAAAAAGGTGCAAAAAGACGTTGATGAATTTGTAGAAGCGGCTAAATTGAGATTTAAGAATAAATTTGAATCAAAGATTGCAAAGGATGATTCAGCCCTTGATGCCCAGTTCGACAAACTCTTTGATAAATTTATTAAGAATGCCGATGAGGCAGAAAGCCACCTCCAGGAGTACATGAAGGAAGCACGCAAAGATATGAAAGACACTTATGATGCAGGGCTTATGATACTGATCATTTCAATTACCCTTGCCATTGGCCTTGGCATAGTAATCAGCCTGTTCCTTGCAAGGGTTGTTAACGGGGGTATTGAAGAGGTCAATGGCCAGGTTATCGGTATATCCGGTAATATATTAAATGGAAATCTCAAAGAAAGGACAACCCCTGATGATGTGGGAATAGACTTTCAAGAGATGGCAAGGCAGGTCAATGAACTCATTGAGGCCTTTATTAAGCCCATTAACCTTTCGTCAGAATATATCGAACAGATAGCCTCGGGAGAAATACCCGATAAGATTGTTGAGGAATACAGGGGCGACTTCAATACATTGAAGAACAACATTAACAAGATGGTTGAAAGTATCAGAGAATTCGCTATAAGCGCCCAGGGGACATCGGCACAGGTTGCATCGGGATCAGAGGAAATGAGCTCAAGCGCACAGGAGATGGCACAGAGTGCTGCGGAGCAGGCTGCCAGTGTTGAGGAGGTTTCAAGCTCCATGGAGGAGATGAACAGCACGGTAATGCAGAATGCCGACAATGCCCGCGAAACAGCGCAGATAGCTGAAAAAGCAGCCATTGATGCCCGTGAGGGAGGGAAGTCCGTTGTTGAGACTGTTGAGGCTATGAAATCTATAGCTGAGAAGATCAGCATCATAGAAGATATAGCAAGGCAGACAAACATGCTGGCACTTAATGCTGCAATTGAGGCAGCCCGTGCAGGTGAGCATGGCAAGGGATTTGCCGTTGTTGCCGATGAGGTCCGAAACCTTGCAGGGCGAAGCGGCGATGCTGCCCGTGAAATCAGCGAACTTTCCGGCACAAGTGTTGAGATTGCCGAAAAGGCCGGGTCGGTAATTGAGGCAATTGTCCCCCAGATACAGAAGACTGCAGAGCTTGTACAGGAAATAAACGCGGCCAGCTCTGAGCAGGCAAACGGCATCGAGCAGGTATCTACCTCAATCGAACAGCTGGACAAGGGAATCCAGCAGAATACTGCAGCAACGGAGCAGATGGCATCAACAAGCGAAGAGCTCTCAAGTCAGGCAGTGAGCCTCCAGAGGGTGGCGTCATTCTTTAAGGTCAATGGCAGTGGAATAGGCTCGGAGCATATAACAACACCGGGTGCCGGAGCCAAGACACACTTTACGGGTTTTGAAAAGAAAGAATCTCAGAGTGCAGCTGTAGTACATACAGCAGAAGGGGATAAAAAGGGCGTTGACATTGACATGGCCCAGGATGACGAGCATTTTGAGAGGTTTTAGTGTAAAATAAATTTACAAAGGGGATGAAAATGTTGGAAACAAGTAGAGGGATAGTTTTTGGAAAAACAAAAAAATATATAGATGAGCTGGAATCGGAACTTTCTGAAAATCAGTTCAAGTCTGGCATGCTCGACCTTATTCCAACACCGGTAATGAGTGTTGACAGGGAGTTTAATATTACTTTCTTGAATGAAGCGGGTGCATCAATTCTTGGCAAGACTTCTGAGGCATGCATTAATGAGAAGTGTTATAATCTCTTTAAAACAACAGATTGTAATTCGGATAGGTGTCAGCTGTCACGGGCAATGCAGCAGGACGGTGTCTTTGTTGGTGAAACCACTGCAAACCTGCCGTCCGGTGTGCTTCCAATACGCTATACTGCTTCACCCATGAAAGATGAGAAAGGCAGTATAATCGGGGCATTGGAATTTGTTACAGATATGTCAGAAATCAAAAAGGCAACTGATGAGGCAAATGAGAAGATTGACATATTGAATAAAATTCCAACGCCTGTTATGGCTGTTGATACAAAATTCAATGTCCAGTTTTTAAATCCAGCCGGTGCAGAAGCTCTGGGCAGTACAGTTGAAAAATGCCTTGGTCAGAAATGCTATGATCTCTTTAAAACAACAGACTGCAATACTGAAAAATGCCAACTGGCAAGGGCCATTAAGCAGGATGGGATTTTTACGGGAGAAACAATTGCAAACCTTCCCTCCGGGGAGCTCCCCATAAGATACACTGCGGCACCCTTAAAGGATGCAGAGGGGAACATAACCGGGGCACTGGAATTTGTTGCAGACCAGTCGGAAACAAAGAGTGCCATGGACAGTGCTGAGGAAAAGGTAAAATTTTTAAACAACATACCAACTCCAATATTGGCTGTAGATAAGGATTTTTCTGTCCTCTTCTTAAATCCCGCAGGTGCCAAGGTAGTGGGCAAATCAGTGGAAGATTGTATCGGGCAGAAATGCTTTAATCTTTTCAATACAAATGATTGTAATACTCCCGACTGCCAGGTGGCAAAGGCCATGATGAACAGGGGTGTTTTTACAAATGATACAACTGCAAAGCTGGCATCAGGTGAGGTGCCCATTAGATATACAGCCTCTCCGCTTTTAGATAATGAGGGAGAGGTCGTTGGAGCCCTTGAATATGTTCTGGATATCAGCAAGGAGATGGAAATTACAAAAGGTATTGGTGAACTGGTTAATGCAACAACAAATGGTAATCTTGATATGCGCGCTGATGTGGAAAAGTTTGAGGGAAATTATAGAAG
Source organism: Spirochaetota bacterium (assembly GCA_042569985.1). GTDB lineage: Bacteria > Spirochaetota > UBA4802 > UBA4802 > UBA5550 > JBHPHB01. Next base: position 10,074 of record JBHPHB010000089.1, read on the forward strand.
TATTGTACAGGGAGTTAATGAAACTTTAGATGCCATAATTAATCCGCTTCTTGTTTCAGCAGATTTTGTTGAAAGAATTGCAAAGGGAGATATTCCGGAAAATATTACAGAGGAATATAAGGGGCAGTTTAATAATATTAAAAATAATCTAAATATGCTCATAGACGCAATAAACGAGATAACTTTGCTGTCCAAAGAAATCGCCGGTGGAAATCTCACTGTCAATGTAAAAAAACGTTCAGAAAATGATGAGCTCATGGAATCTTTGCAGAAAATGGTCAAGGATCTCTCGTCAATTGCAATGACTATACAGTCTTCATCCTCGCAGGTTGCTTCTGGTTCTGAGGAGATGAGCTCAAGCACACAGGAGATGGCACAGAGTGCTGCAGAGCAGGCAGCAAGCGTGGAAGAGGTTTCAAGCTCCATGGAAGAAATGAACAGCTCGGTAATGCAGAATGCCGACAATGCCCGCGAAACAGCCCAGATTGCCGAAAAGGCTGCCGTTGATGCCCGTGAGGGTGGCAAGTCAGTTGTTGAAACAGTTGATGCAATGAAGTCCATTGCTGAGAAGATTAGTATTATTGAGGATATCGCCAGACAGACAAACATGCTGGCACTGAATGCTGCAATTGAAGCAGCCAGGGCAGGAGAGCATGGCAAGGGATTTGCAGTTGTGGCCGATGAGGTGCGTAACCTTGCAGGAAGGAGCGGAGATGCGGCACGAGAAATTAGTGATCTTTCAGCTACCAGTGTAGCTATTGCCGAAAAGGCAGGTAGTCTAATTGAGAACATAGTCCCGCAGATTCAGAAGACAGCGGAACTTGTGTCTGAAATAAATGCCTCAAGTTCAGAACAGGCAAACGGTATTGAACAGGTATCAGCCTCTATCGATCAACTCGACAAGGGAATTCAACAGAATACTGCTGCAACTGAGCAGATTGCCTCAACATCCGAAGAGCTTTCAAGCCAGGCAGTAAATCTTCAGAGGATGGCATCTTTTTTCAGAATTAATGGCGGGAAAATGAACTTACAGCAGAGGGTACCGGGCATGACAGCAGATTCAAAAAATAGCCATTCTCAAGTTGTAACAAGAGAAGAACTTGGTTCTGCTGGTATCCATACAGCAGAAGGGGATAAGAAGGGTGTTGACATTGACATGACCCAGGAGAGTGACGAGCATTTTGAGAGGTATTAGATTTATATAAGTAGAAGGGAAAAATTATTATTTTAGTTTATAAATCAATTTTTAAGGAGACCACAATGAACATTAGTATCAATAAGTGGAAAATAAGATCAAAGCTTATATCATCCTTTGCAGTTACAGTTGTGTTGCTGGGGGGAGTTATCGTTTACATGATTATGCAGGTAACAACCCTGCGGGACATGCAGGATGAGGGTGCAAAGAGAGCCGATGATGCAATTAAGTTAGTTGAAGTAGATATGAGATTGGATGAGCTGTATTCATTCTTTGCAGATACAATTATTAACAGAGATGTTGCGAAGATCAAAAAGGAATATGAAGTGGCAAAAAAACAGTCGCTTAAAGATATTGAAACTGTAAATAAGCTTGTTGATACTGATGCGGAAAGGGCGTTGGCAAAAGATTTTGAAAAGTACTATAAAAAGTATTTAAGCCATTTTGATGAGCTTTTTATTTTGGTAAAGGGCAAGGGCA
>JBHPHB010000090.1:0-11624 GCA_042569985.1 Spirochaetota bacterium
CCAACATTGTCTCCGGCCATTCCTTCATCAAGGATTTTTCGGAACATCTCAACACCGGTACAAACGGATTTTTGAGTTTCTTTAAAACCAATAATCTCAACCTCTTCGCCTGTTTTTACCATACCTCTTTCAATTCTACCCGTAACAACTGTTCCTCGTCCGGTAATAGTAAATATATCCTCAATAGGCATCAAGAAAGGTTTGTCGGTGACCCTCTTAGGCTCTGGTATATATGAATCAAGAGCTTCAGCTAATTTTAAAATTGACTGAAACCACTCACCGTCTTTATTTTCTGCTTCAGCTTCTTCAAGAGCTTTAAGGGCAGAACCGGCAATAATTGGAACATCATCACCTGGAAAATCATGCTTGTCAAGAAGCTCTCTTATTTCCATCTCTACAATTTCAACCATCTCATCTCTTTCTGAAGGATCCAGCATGTCAACCTTGTTCAGGTAAACAAGCATGTTAGGAACATTTACCTGCTTTGCAAGCAGAACATGCTCTCTTGTTTGAGGCATACATCCATCAGTTGCCGCAACAACCAGTATAGCTGCATCCATCTGGGCCGCACCGGTTATCATATTTTTAATATAGTCAGCATGACCGGGACAGTCAACATGTGCATAATGCCGACCTTCAGTTTCATATTCCTGGTGTGAAGTTGCAATGGTTATCCCTCTTGCCTTCTCTTCAGGTGCATTGTCTATTTGATCAAAATCAATCGGCTTACCTGTGCCGTACATAAGATTAAGGCACTTTGTAATAGCCGATGTCAGGGTTGTCTTGCCGTGATCAATATGTCCAATTGTACCAACATTAACATGCGGTTTAGACCGATCAAATTTTTCTTTTGCCATTGATATACTCCTTAATTATTATTCCTAAATTAAATACTTCATTTATCACCTGAAACAGTGAATATCCAAGTAAAACTCAAAAAATTTATTACCCATGATTTCAAGGAAATATTATCCAAAAAAAAATAAGTATATTTATAATTTTGTTAAATTATTACCTACTTAACCTAACTAGAATACAGGTTTTTGAATAAAAAAAAAATATGCATATTATGTCAAGTAATTTATGAAAAATTAAAAAAAATTCATTTTTTTAATAAACTATTCCACTCATCCTGGCAACTATTCCATCTGTTATGTTCTCTGGAACAATATCATAGTGAGAAAACTGAAGGGTATGTGAAGCACGGCCCTGACTCATTGACCTGAGACTTGTGGCATATCCAAAAGCTTCTCCAAGGGGCATATAGGCATCAATTATCTGCAATTTACCTCTATAATTTATACCCTCAATTCGCCCCCTCCGTGAATTTATGTCATTTATTACATCTCCCGTATATTCTTCAGGGGAAACCACTTCCAGTTTCATAATTGGCTCCATTAATGCGGGTTTTGCCTTTTTTGCACCCTCTTTCAATGCAGAATTTGCAGCAATTCTATACGCCACATCTACAGACTCATCCTCTTTATAGGAACCTCCTATTAGAGAAACCTTAATATCATCCATTTTATATCCTGCGACAACCCCTCCCTCCATGGAATCCCTGAGGCCTGACTCAATATCCTTAATGAAATCTTCGGGGATTTCGCCTTTTTCCAGTTCATTTATAAATTCAAACCCAAAATCTGATCCACCAGGCTCCAGTCTTATTATAACATGGGCAAATTGATTTTTACCCGCTATCTGTTTTTCAAACTTATATTCAGATTCAAAACTCGAAGTAATTGTTTCCTTGTAGGTAACCTGGGGCTTACCTACATTTGCCTGAACATTAAATTCTCTAAAAAGCCTATCAACCATTATATCAAGATGAAGCTCACCCATACCTGAAATTATGAGCTGTCCCGTATCAGAATTTGAATCAACCTTGAAAGTAGGGTCCTCATCCACCAACCTGTTTAAAGAATTATTCAATTTTTCCTGGTCGGCCTTTGTCTTTGGTTCAATTGCAATGGAAATTACGGGATCGGGAAAGTCCATCTTTTCAAAAAGTATGGGATTATTTACATCGGTAAGGGTATCACCAGTCCTTGAATTTTTAAGGCCAACAACAGCAACAATATCACCGGCATATACCTCTTTTATTTCCTCCCTGTCATTTGCATGCATGCGAAGAAATCTATTGATCCTCTCTTTTTTATCCAGGAGTACATTAAGAACTGTTTCGCCTACTTTCATGTGTCCAGAATAAACTCGAATGTATGACAGTCTCCCAACATATGGATCAGATTTAATCTTAAATACTATACTGCTGAATGGCTCCTTGTCATTTGCATTTCTTTCCACTGTCTTTTCAAGATCAACAGGGTCATGCCCTTCTATAGATTTAACATCCACCGGAGACGGAAGGTATGCAACGATGGCATCTAAAACCGGTTGAACACCTTTGTTTTTCAGAGCAGAACCACAGAAAACAGGTGTTATTGATGAATCAATAGTAGCCCTGCGAATGGCATCTTTTATTTCATCAACATCAGGTTCTACACCTTCAACGAACTTCTCCATAATAATCTCATCATTCTCTGCCAGGGATTCAATTATATTTTTCCTGTATGACATTGATTCTTCTTTTAATTCTACAGGTATTTCAGATTCTACCATTTCCGTACCCAAAGAATCGTCCCAGGAAAGCATCCTCATGCTTATAAGATCAATTACTCCTCTAAAACTGTCCTCGGCCCCAACCGGAATTTGAAGGGGCAGCGGATTTGCAAAGAGCTTGTCCCTTATCATATCTACACATCTCTTAAAGTCTGCACCGATTCTATCCATTTTATTTACAAAGCAGATCCTGGGAATACCATACCTGTCGGCCTGGTGCCAGACTGTCTCAGACTGAGGTTCAACTCCGGCAACACCATCAAAAACTGCTATTGATGAATCCAAAACCCTTAGGCTCCTCTCAACCTCCATGGTGAAATCAACATGGCCCGGAGTATCGATTATATTAATTATTGTATTTTTCCATAAACAGGTAGTTGCCGCTGATGTTATTGTTATGCCCCTCTCCTTTTCCTGGATCATCCAGTCCATCTCAGCTGTTCCTTCATGCACCTCACCCAGTTTATGAGTTTTTCCGGTATAGAACAATACCCTCTCGGTGAAGGTAGTCTTACCTGCATCAATATGCGCCATAATGCCGATATTCCTTGTTCTTGTCAGCGGTAGTTGTCTGGGCATTAATAATTACCTTGATTGTTTAAAATTTTTTTCGCAATGGCAAATTAAAAATTGCCACAGGGACTCAAAGGCTCAAAGAATTACTATTCCAGTAAAATCCGGAAAACCTTAAAAGGCTTTCTCCGGTTTATTTGAATAGTATATATAATCTCTGTGTCTCAGCGTCTTTGTGGCAATTTTAATTTACTACTATAACTAAATACCAGGCATATACCTGGTATTTATATAAAAATGACTGATATTTATATTAGAATTTATAATGAGCAAAAGCCTTATTAGCCTCTGCCATCTTATGAGTATCTTCTTTCTTCTTTATGGATGCGCCTGTATTATTAAAAGCATCCATAATTTCACCTGCAAGCCTCTGGTACATTGTTTTTTCAGGTCTCTGCCTTGAATACAGGATCAACCATCTTATTCCAAGAGCCTGCCGTCTCTCAGGCCTAACCTCTATGGGTACCTGGTATGTTGCTCCACCTACCCTGCGGGATTTAACTTCAGCAACAGGTTTTACATTTTCCAATGCCTGATTAAACACTTCAATTGAATCCTTCTTTGTCTTTTCGGCTACTAAATCCATTGCTTTATAAAAAATCGTTTCAGAAACGCCTTTCTTGCCCTGTAACATCATACAATTAATAAATTTAGCAATTAAAATACTTACATACTTGGGGTCAGGTAATACTTCTCTTTTAACGGGTCTCCTTCTTCTCATAAAACTTCCTCTTATCTCATATTATATAAATATTATTATGCCTTGGGCCTTTTAGTACCATATTTTGATCGACTTTTCTTCCTATCATCAACGCCAAGCGCATCAAGTGCTCCCCTTACAATATGGTAGCGAACTCCAGGTAAATCCTTTACCCTGCCACCCCTAATCATTACTGCTGAGTGCTCTTGCAGATTGTGGCCTATTCCGGGGATGTAGGCAGTTACCTCAATACCATTTGTCAACCTTACCCTGGCAACCTTTCTCAAGGCCGAATTTGGTTTTTTAGGTGTAAAAGTCATTACCCTTGTGCAGACTCCTCTCTTCTGAGGACACCTTGTTAGCGCAGGTGATTTTGATTTCCTCTTTTTCGCTTTCCTGCCCTTTCTTATGAGCTGATTAATTGTTGGCATTTCTACTCCTTAATTGCATTTCATCTAAAAATTGGTTATCTTCAATATTATACCAAAATAATACATAAGGTACCAAATAAATTTTTGATATGCTTATTTTGGTGCCGTTTTTGTCAAGTAATTTAATAAATACAGAAAAAAATGAGAATCTTAAATCCTATTTTAGTCAGTCTTTGACTGTGCTTCAGATGATTCAATAACATCATCAAGTGTTAATTTTTTACTCTCTTTTTTCTCTTCGGCTTTTTCTTCTACTTCTTCACTTTCCACTGCTTCTTCCTGATAGGTGCCATCCAGGTCACCTGGAGTCTCTTCATATACAGAAATACCGCCATACTCACGAAGGCCCGTTCCAGCGGGAATGAGATGTCCGATGATTACATTCTCCTTTAAGCCCCTTAGCTGGTCAACCTTACCTTTAATTGCAGCATCTGTCAAAACCCTGGTTGTTTCCTGGAATGAAGCAGCAGAGATAAATGACTCCGTATTTAAAGCTGCCTTTGTAATTCCCATTAGAACAGGAATCGCCGTGGCAGGTTTTCCACCCTCTTTTAATACACGGTCATTCTCTTCTATAAAATCAAATTTATCCACAATTTGTTCAATAACAAAATTTGAGTCGCCCTGTTCCGTCACCTTAACTTTTCTCAACATCTGGCGGACAATAACCTCAATGTGCTTATCGTTTATTGCTACACCCTGAAGCCTGTATACTTCCTGGATTTCATTAACAAGGAATTTCTGCAATTCCCTGGGACCCTTGATCTTCAGAATTTCGTGAGGATCCACGGGACCATCATCTATCTTCTCTCCCTTGGCAATCCAGTCCCTGTCCTGAACTCTTAAAAACTTTACAACAGGAATTGAATATTCTTTTTCAACACCGTCATCACCCTTAATTATAATCTTCCTCTTTTTCTTAACAGTGTCACCAATCATGACCGTACCATCAAAAGCCGTCAACGTAGCAGCTTCCTTGGGTATACGGGCCTCAAAAAGCTCTGCAACCCTGGGCAAACCACCTGTAATATCTTTAGTTTTGGCAGCACCACGCGGAATTTTCGAAAGGACTGTTCCAGCATCAATCTTATCCTTATCATTTACCATTAAGTGAGCACCCTTTGGCAAGAGATAAGTGATGGGCTCTCCCGATGAAGAATGTATTTCAATCCTTGGCTCCAACTTTTCAGTCTTATACTCAACAATAACTCTTTTTAATACATCAGTAACAGGGTCAACCTCTTCTCTAAGGCTTTTATTTAATTCAACATCTACAAAATTGACTTCTCCTTTAACCTCTGTTATAATTGGGTCAAACCATGGATCAAAAGAAGCTAAAACTTCGTTCCTGTCAAAATGCTTATTAACCTTAACAAATATTTCAGTACCCACATTAATTGGAATTGAATTGGGCTCACCAAGAAGATAAACTTTCCTCTTATCAATTTTGACAATTCCCGATTTTTCTACGGTAATATTTTTTTTATCCGGAAGTTTTGCAATAACCATACCGGTATATACTTTATCGCCGTCCTTTACCTTAAATTTAGCTTCGCCCTTATACGGAATTTCGCTTATCACTCTCTGAACTATTAAATAACCTCTTCTTACAGATATTACCTTTTTCCCTTCAATCTTAATTGTCTTTGGTGTTAATTCCTTTATGTAAACCGGATAACTAAGCTTGATCTCACTTTCCTCAACCGTACGCGAAGCAATACCGCCAATATGAAAAGTTCTCATGGTAAGCTGAGTACCGGGCTGACCTATGGACTGGGCAGCAATTATTCCTACAGCTTCACCCAATTCAGCAAGCCTTCCATGACCCAGATTCCTTCCATAGCATTTTGCGCAAACTCCGTATCTTGCTTCACAGGTTAATACCGACCTTATTTCAATTTCATCAATATCGAGCTGATCAAAAATACCGGCTATCTCTTCCGTAACTATATCATCAGCTGTGCAAATAATATCGCCCGTTACAGGATGAATTATATCATACAGCACTGACCTGCCCAAAACCCTGGAGCCAAGAGATTCTATAACTTCATCCCCTTCTTTCATCGAGTGAATATCAATACCGATAGTTGTACCGCAATCATCCATTGATATAACAACGTCCTGTGCAATATCAACCAGTCTACGAGTTAGATATCCTGCGTCAGCAGTTTTAAGTGCTGTATCTGCCAGGCCTTTCCTTGCACCGTTAGTTGAGATGAAATATTCAAGTACGGTAAGTCCCTCTTTAAAATTTGCCCTTATGGGAACCTCAATAATTTCACCGCTTGGTTTTGCCATAAGTCCCCTCATGCCTGCAAGCTGTCGAATCTGCTGCTTGCTCCCCCTTGCTCCGGACTCTGCCATAACATAAATTGAATTAAAACCCTTCTTGTCCAATGCTAAATCATCAAAGAGCTTTCCCGCTATAACCTCATTTGCATTAGTCCACAGGTTAATAACCCTGTTATACCTTTCTTCATCAGTTATAAAACCATTTCTGTATTCATTCTCAATGGCCACAACCTTTTGGTCTTCTTCTTCGATTATCTCGCTTTTTATTTCAGGCACAATTATATCGGACATAGAAATTGTGGGGCCGAAAATTGTTGAATATTTATAACCTGCTTCCTTAATTGCATCCAGTACCTTAACAGTGACATTTTGGCCATAATTCCTGATAACATCCGATATTATTCTGGAAATTTCCTTATCATTGACAGGATTATTTACATATGGATATCCTTCCGGTAATATGCTGTTAAAAATCAGCCTTCCCGGGGTAGTTTCGATAAATTCATCATCTTTTAAAAACTTTATCTTTGCCATGTACCCCAACTGCTTATAATCAATGGCACGTAAAACTTCTGATTCATCATCAAAAAATTTCCCTTCACCCACCTCACCGTCTTTCACTGAAGTCAAATAGAACATGCCAAGAACTATATCCTGGGTTGGAGTTACAATTGGATGGCCATTTGCAGGAGAAAGAAGGTTATTTGATGAAAGCATAAGTGTCCAGCATTCCAGTTGAGCCTTTGGTGATAATGGCACATGCACAGCCATCTGGTCTCCGTCAAAATCCGCATTATATGCATGACATACAAGGGGATGAAGTTTTATGGCCTTACCCTCAACAAGGACAGGTTCAAAAGCCTGAATACCCAGCCTATGCAGTGTGGGTGCCCTATTCAAAAGAACAGGATGTTCTGAAATCACCTCTTCCAATACTTCCCATACTTCGGCTTTTTCATGCTCAACCATTTTCTTGGCCGACTTAATATTCTGAACGAAATCTTTATCAACTAATCTTTTCATAATAAATGGCTTAAAAAGCTCGACAGCCATTTTTTTGGGAAGACCGCATTGGTACAACTTTAACTCAGGGCCAATTACAATAACAGATCTTCCTGAATAGTCAACCCTTTTGCCAAGCAGGTTTTGCCTGAACCTTCCCTGCTTACCTTTGAGCATATCGCTTAATGATTTTAAAGGCCTGTTGCCTTTTCCCTTAACTGCCCGTTTTCTTCTGCTGTTATCAAATAATGCATCTACTGCTTCCTGGAGCATCCTCTTCTCATTTCTAACAATAATTTCAGGCGCACGGAGCATTAAAAGTCTTTTCAACCTGTTATTACGGTTAATAACACGTCTATAGAGATCATTCAAATCTGAAGTTGCAAAACGGCCGCCATCGAGTTGTACCATTGGCCTCAATTCCGGAGGTATAACCGGAACCACGTCAAGTATCATAAATTCGGGTTTATTACCGGATTCTTTAAAAGACTCGATTATCTCCAGACGTTTTATAAGCTTTTTATCAATTTTAACACCCTTGGCAGACTTTGTATGTATATCCGCCCTTAACGCCCTGGACTCTTCATCGAGGTCAATACTGCTTAAAAGATCCTTTATTGCAGAAGCACCCATGCCGGCAACAAAAGTCTCTCCATATTTTTCATCTAAATCATAATATCCATCATCATCAAGGATATCGCCCCTCTTAACGTCTTCTGCTTCAGCGTCACCGGGGTCTATGACAATATACTTTTCGTAATATAAAACTGCTTTAAGTGTATTAACAGTAACATCAAGGATGAGACCCATCCTCGATGGTACTGATCTATAATACCATATATGAGCTACCGGAGCAGCCAGGTCAATATGCCCGCCCCTTTCACGCCTTACTTTATAGTGAGTTACCTCAACTCCGCACCTGTCGCAAACTACGCCTTTATATCTAATGGACTTAAATTTACCACAATAGCATTCCCATTCTTTTGTTGTACCAAATATTCGTTCGCAAAACAATCCGTCCCTTTCCGGCTTTAAAGTCCTATAGTTAATAGTTTCCGGCTTTTTTACCTCACCATATGACCAATCCAAAATTATGTCCTGGGAGGCAAGTTTTATTTGCATAGAACTAAAATCGTTAAAGTCTCTCATATTGTACCTATAGCCTTTAATTATTTTTTGAAAATATTTAAATACTCAACACTGTATCACATCCCGCTATGTAAGCGGTGGGGAGATTTTCATCGGCTTCTCCCCATACGCCATTTCTATATATTATAAACTTCAGAAACAGCCAGGCACCCGGAACTGCTAAAGGGCTTACTTGTTTTCCAACCTGTCTATTCTAATTCTCCTCTTTGACTTACTGAAACCATCACTCCATTCGGCCAGGCTAATTTCGGTATTATTCTCATCATATATTTTCACATCCAGAGCCAATCCTCTAAGTTCCTGGATAAGAACATTAAATGATTCTGGAATACCGGGAGATGTTGCGTTTATTCCCTTAACAATAGCCTCATAAATACGGGCCCTGCCCAGCATATCATCAGATTTAACTGTCAATAATTCCTGAAGTGTATAAGCTGCACCGTAGGCTTCAAGTGCCCATACTTCCATTTCTCCAAGCCTTTGCCCTCCAAACTGAGCTTTACCTCCCAGCGGTTGCTGAGTAACAAGTGAATATGGCCCGGTTGACCTTGCATGAATTTTATCATCAACCATATGAGCCAGTTTCAGCATATATACATAACCCACCATCACTTCATTTTCAAAGGGCTCTCCCGATCTGCCATCAAAAAGAACACTTTTTGAATCTAAAGGAAGATTAGCTTTCTCCAGGTATTCCCGGATATCATCCTCACCGGCACCGTCAAAAATGGGAGTTTCAATAAGCAGGTCTAATTCTTTAGCTGCCCATCCCAATTCAGTTTCAAGAAGCTGGCCCAGGTTCATCCTGGACGGTACAGACAGGGGATTTAAAACTATATCCACGGGAGTGCCATCTGGAAGAAAAGGCATATCATAACATGGAACTATTTTCGAAATAACTCCCTTGTTGCCATGGCGGCCTGCCATCTTATCTCCAACTGATATATTACGTTTATCTGCAATATAAACCTTAACAAGTTCCTCAACACCGGGCGAAAGTTCATCGCCATTATCCCTGGAAAATCTTCTAACATCAATAACAATACCCTCAACACCATTTGGGACTCTAAGCGAGGTATCCCTTACCTCCCTTGCTTTCTCTCCAAATATTGAGTGCAAGAGTTTATATTCTGGAGTCAGGTCCTGTTCACCCTTGGGAGTAACCTTGCCCACAAGAATATCATCAGGCTCAACATATGCACCAACACGGACAACCCCATCAGCATCAAGGTCTCTAAATGCCTTTTCGCTTAAATTTGGTATATCTCTTGTAATTGATTCCCTTCCAAGCTTTGTCTCCCTGGCTTCAACCTCAAATTGTTCAATATGCACGGAAGTATATATCTCTTCTTCAACAAGTCTTTCCGAAATGAGGATTGCATCTTCAAAATTATATCCCATCCATGGCATAAAAGCAACAAGTATATTCCTTCCCAATGACAGCCTTCCGTTATCTGTTGCCGGCCCATCGGCGATTATATCTCCAGTCTTAATTTTCTGGCCAACCTGGACAAAGGGTTTTTGGTTGAAACAGGTACCCTGGTTTGTCCTCTTGAATTTCCTTAATTTATATTCATCAACTTCACCGGAGCTGGCCTTAACATTAACTTTACTTGAATCAACATATGTAACTTCTCCTCCCCTGCTTGCCTTAAAAAGAACGCCCGAATCATAGGCTGCCCTTTTCTCAACACCAGTACCGACAAGGGGAGCTTCGGTTGTAAGAAGCGGTACAGCCTGACGCTGCATGTTTGAACCCATTAGCGCTCTGTTGGCATCATCATGCTCAAGAAAAGGAATCAAGCTTGTTGAAACTGAAAATACCTGATTGGGAGATACATCCATGTACTGTATCTCTTTGGGTTTTTTGTAAGGAAAATTTCCACGATTTCTACAGGGAATCATAGCCTTAATAAAACTTCCATTATCATTAAGCCTTACATTTGCCTGGGCAACAAAATACTGGTCCTCAACATTGGCGGTTAAATATTTTATATCATCAGTAACCTTACCGTTTTTTACAACTCTGTAGGGTGTTTCTAAAAATCCAAAATCGTTTATTCTGCCATATGTACTCAGGGAAACGATAAGACCAATATTGGGCCCCTCTGGAGTCTCAATGGGACACATCCTTCCATAATGTGAAGGGTGTACATCTCTTACCTCAAATCCGGCCCTTTCCCTGGAAAGGCCTCCTGGCCCAAGTGCATTCAATCTTCTTTTATGAGTAAGTTCTGCAAGAGGATTAGTCTGGTCCATAAACTGAGAAAGTTGACTTGAACCGAAAAACTCATTAATTACAGCTGTTATTGGTTTTATGCTAATAAGAGCCTGAGGTGTAATAACATCGAGATCCTGTATGGTCATCCTCTCCTTAATAACGCGCTCCATCCGCTGGAAGCCAACTTTAATCTGGTTCATAATAAGTTCACCAACAGACCTGATTCTCCTGTTGCCCAAATGATCAATGTCATCAACTAATGTGGGAATGAACTTCTTTATTTTCTTTCCATCTTCACCTGTAACAGTTTCTTCGTACCCATCAGCTTCAGCAATTAAAAATAAAATATATTTTACCGTAGCGATGATATCCTCTTTTCTTAATACTAATGTATCAACATCTTCAAAGCCAAACTTGCCATTAATCTTATATCTTCCCACTTTGCCCAGTGTATAGGTTCGGGGGTTAAAGAAAAGCCTCTGTAATTCTGTGTTTGCGTTATCCAAATTTGTAGGTTCACCGGGCCGCATTATAGAATGAATCGTTAGAAGTGCCTGTTCCGACCTGGTAAATTCTGAGTCTTCGTCCAGTTTCAGGTTCTTTCCTATATACACCGTTTCTGATTCAAGTGTTGTCC
>JBHPHB010000091.1:0-11598 GCA_042569985.1 Spirochaetota bacterium
CATTACTGACAACAGCAACAATATTATAATTGTGGGATCTGTAATTGGTGATGCAGATCTTGACGGCAATGGCATAATTGACAGCGGCTATGACAACTCTACAGGTTATGGTGGTGCTGATATATTTATCTCAAAATTTAATTCCTCAGGTACATTCCAGTGGTCAAAAAGATTGGGAGGCATAACCGGAGATTCCGGGGATTCTGTTGCAATTGACAGCAGCAATAATATCATCATTACAGGGTATGTCTCCGGAGATGCAGATTTAAATGGAGATGGAGACTATGACGAATCCGGCGAAGATAACTCCAGTAATGCAAACTATGCAGGAAACGATATATTTATCTCAGTATTTGATTCATCAGGGACTTATCTGTGGTCAAAAAGGTTTGGGGGGATCAGTAATGATCAGGGGCTGAAAATTACCACTGACAATAACAATAATATTATTGTTACAGGAACTGTAAATGGAGATGCAGATCTAAATGGAGACGGGGATTACAATGACACTGCAGAAACACCAGCAGGTTTTGGGGGTAACGATATATTCATATCAGCTTTTAATCAATCAGGCATTCACCAGTGGTCAAAAAGATTGGGCAGTACAAATAATGACCAGGGTAATGGAATTGATGTAAACAGTAATAATGACATTCTTGTTACTGGATTAGTGAACGGGAATGCCGACCTTGACGGCAACGGAACTCTTGACGGTGGTCCTGAAAGTTCTGCAGGATATGGAGGCAATGATGTATTTATATCAATTTTTAAAAGTGAATAAAATATTTTAATATTATAACAAGTACACTCAAAGCCCCGCTGTATTTAAAAGGCGGGGCTTTCTATTTTCTGAATCTTCAGAAACAAAAAAAGCCTGGCTCACCCTTTTCTTTATAGACATCCATTCATTTAAAATATATTTTGAACAAATTAAAATATTTTACTTTAGACTTTGCATTTCAGGTTTTATTCATGAAACTATTTGTTTTCTTTCCAAAAGATTCAGAAGCCGTATTTAACAGAAACTCTAACCGTACATTTGGCGGAGCAACGATCCATTTGTATCAATTCGCTAAAGAACTCCATCATTATGATAATATCGAAATCTTGTCGCTAATTCCCAATTACAGTAAAATTGATTTTGACGATGAAAAGTTTTTTAACCTGCATAAATTATATAACGAAAAAGACAATGCCATTGTAAAATTCTATAAATTCCATAAATTCTCAAAGTCTGAAAAACCCGATTTTATTATTCAACTTGGACTGACTGCATTTTCCTGCATCCTTGCCCTCTATTGTTTTTTGCGGAAGATTAATTTTGTTTTCATGTTTGCACATGATGTTGAAAGCCTGGGCTTTTACCAGAACAAGCGAAAAAAGTCTGTCTTATTCCCAATCATCATAAAATTCGCAAAAGTCCTTATTACGCAAAACAATATTGAAAAGGAAAACCTGCTCAAAAAATATGCAGAACTGAAAAATATAAGGGTTTTACAAAAGGGTATCGATTTTACCAAGTTATCAAAGAATACCAAGAAAAAATTTGATATCATCTGGATAGCAAGATGTGAGCCCTGGAAAAATGTTGAGGCATACCTTGAACTGGCAAAATTAAATCCCCTTAAATCATTTCTGCTTATCTGCCCTTCCTGCAAAGGGAAAGAAGATTATTTCAACAGCATCAGGGAAAAAGCAGGCCACCTGAGAAATATTGATTTCAGGGACTTCATACCTTATGAAAAAGTGTATGAAACTATTTCCCTTGCCAGGATAATGTGCGTCACCTCAGATTCAGAAGGCGATTGGCCCCTGACAGTACTGGAAGGGACCGCCATGGGCCTGCCGGTATTATCATACAGCTTTAATTACGGTAAACTTATTGATGAATATAATGGCGGTTTCTTCTGCGGCAATTCAATTGATGAGCTTAACAAATATTTTAACATGTTAATATCAGAAAATAAATTATTAGAAAATTATTCGTCTAACGCAAAAAGGTTTGCACTGGAAAATCATGACATAAAAACCAATACCAAATTACTGATTAACTATCTTAGTGAATTTCTATAAGTGACTTTTGTTTTAAACATGTAATAAAGATTTAACTTTTATCATCCTGCGGCAACACTGCTCTCCTCAAGTATATCTATTGCAAATGTTACACACCGGAGCTGACAGCTTCGGCATCCCACGCAGGATTCATTTGCATGTTCGTTTGGGATTGAATGCATTGGGCCCCATGTATAGCACTCTCCGTCCTCTCCCATTGGGCATATTAGGTCACGGGAACCTTCTTTATCCGCTTTCCATTCTTCCGAATGCTCGACAAGTTCAAAGCATACATATGGGCATACCTTGGTGCATAAACCGCAGCCGATGCATAATTCCTTGTTTATTTTTATCTTGAACATTTTCTTCTCCCCTATCTTTCGAAACTAATTCTTTTTATAACCCTTGTAGGCCTCTTCTGCTGATATGCCGAAATACTCATCGAGAGTTTTGGCAATATGGGGCCTTTCCTTTTCAATGGTACTCCTGTGATTGTTAAACCCGGCCTCTAAAAAGGCACCGAGATTGTTATGGTCAATAAATGCATTCATCATATCATTCTCTGTTAGGGAAAACCAGTAATCAAGGACCTCTGCACCCAGTGCAAAGAGGCCAAATCCCTTTGCCAGGTGCTTCATTGGGTCATCGGACTGGTTAAATTCGAAAGCCCCCTGCCACCACTCTGTATAATTGTCAAAACCATTGATACCATTAATTTCATCATGCACTGCATTTGCAGCCCTGAAACCGCATGCCAGGGCACCCTGTATATCCACTTCCTGCATGGCACAGACATCCCCAACGAGGAGGGTATTCTCAATGGCCGGTTCAATAATTGGCGAATAAAAATCCCATGCACAGCCCTCGCGGCCCAATATTTTCATGTCCTTAAAAATTGGAGCGGTTGGGTCTTCATTAACAAGGCAGTCCAGGGACTGTTTTGCCTTTTCCTGCCTTGTGGCAGGGTCGGTACTGAAACTTAACACCTTCCAGACCTTATTTCCATCCCGGCTTTTCATTGGTGTTGGTAAGAAATAGGCGGAACCGAACCTGTTTTTGCAAAGTGCCCAGATATTATCGCCCCAGGGAGAATTAATATTCTCCGCAAGGTAACCGATACCGCTGGCAGCAGCAAGGTGTTTCCTGCTGCTCCACAGGTCGGGGAAACTCACCATGGTTGTGCGCGAGCATATACCGTCACTGACAACGCATTTCTTTCCTTCAATCCACTGAGGTTCAGAATACTGTTTCTTTATAAGTACTTTTACGCCCTTATCAGTATTTTCCACTCTCAGTGCAGCGCTCTCGTCCCACAGCTTTACGCCCTCCGCTTTTGCGTCTTCAATGAGGCACTTAAGCAGATTGCTTTTATCAATGGCCAGTGCCGCGGGGGAATGCTTCTTACCCATCCTGAACCTTTTACCGCCGGGAGAGAGATAAAACCACTCGTTAATGGTCTCATATCCACCTTCATAGCGGACTGCAAAGTCATTCTCCACAAAGACAATTTTATCATCCTCAAGAATTTCAGAATCGCCATGAAAACCGGGTTTTATATACAGGACAGATGCGCATAGCCTCAGGTTGTTTTCTATCTCCTTTTTTAATTCAACTAATAGAACCTTAAGGCCCTTTTGTGCAGCTATCTTTGACGTCATCAGTCCCGAGGGGCCGGCACCGATAACAATTAGATCGTATTTCATATTATTTCTCCTGAAATATTACACTTTTGGTCATCATCTATCCCAATGTGTGAAAATCGGTATGATATTTATATGCATGTAAAATTAAAATAAAATGTCAAGAAAGATTTAAAATGTTATTTTATTGACACCTGCCATTCCATAATTTCAAATACTTGTAAATAATCTATCATCTATTAACAATGGAAAATCAATACTACTACATATACATTATAGAATCTCAAAACGGTAATTACTACACCGGCTATACAAATGATTTAAAGAAGAGATACGAAAAACATATATCCGGTAAAGGTGCAAAATTCACAAGGGCCTTTAAACCGAAAAAGATAGTGCGGGCATGGAAAATATTTGAAACTAGGGGAAATGCCATGAAAGTAGAG
Organism: Spirochaetota bacterium; assembly: GCA_042569985.1. GTDB lineage: Bacteria > Spirochaetota > UBA4802 > UBA4802 > UBA5550 > JBHPHB01. The sequence goes on from JBHPHB010000091.1 coordinate 4,139, forward strand.
GCCCTTATTAAAAAACAGGATAGAGCAACAAAAGAAGAACTTGTAAAAAAACCCCGTCTCCTGTCAAAAATCATTAAGGAAAACCTCGGGGTTAAGCTGAATATTAAGACCCACAAGCTGTAAGAAGTACAATTATTTAAAGAGAATATACCAGGGTTTTACCCTTTTAACCGGATGCAGTGAATGCCATAGTCCGTCGGGCAGGTATTGTTGAGTACTACAATGTTCACATTCCATTACTCTGGGAGTCTCAACAGTAAATTTAAGGGGGCTGCTGCAGTTTATGCAGTTAAAAGCAATGGGCTTTGCTTCCCTGGCAGGTTTCCTTGCCACCTGCCCTTCTCTTTCAGCGCAAAAGATATGAGCCGGCCTTTTATTATTTTCATTTCTCAACCTCTTCATCCATTGAGGAGGTGGAAATGATGAGTGAACAGTCCCGCATTTTACGCATACTATATCATCTTCCTTACCCAGAACAACATCTTTCACAGGTAGTCTTTCCTCGCATTTATGGCACCGTGGGGACTTCAGTTTACCCGGTTTTGGGCCTATCCTCTGGCCCATAACAAAGACACCGCTGCTTTCAGATCTCTTGAACAGGTTCTTCCAGTATTTGGACCCTACGTTCACCTCTGCACCGCAGGAATTGCACTTTGTCATTACTAAAGGGCCGTTAACCATAACCGGAAAACCGCATTCGCCGCAATCCATTTGTACCTTAAACTCCATGTAATCAGGCCTCAACTTTTTTAACCTGTTTTTTATGTATTTTTTTGCATTTTTTGACTGTTCTTCAGATAATAGATCTTCAAGAAATGGAACAGCGCTTATTTTTTTTAATGCTGATATCACGGTTTTCGGATCTATCGCCGCCGAAATTATTTCCTTGAGAATTATTTCATCATCATATTTTCTTATTATAATGTTATGCAGTTCCCTAACGGCTATCCTGTTTCCCGTAGACTCAATTTTTTTTCTCAACTCTGTAAGTGGAATTTGGATATCATCCAACCGAGTAATAGCCTTTAATGCAATATTCTTATTATTAGTTACCGACAAAACATCAATAAGGATATTTTTATCTTTAACATGTTCAAAATACTCCGTTATCCCTTTAAAGCTTGCATTGCCTACAAAGAAACTTTTCAACAATTTTTTATTTTTTATCTCATTAAAAATTGAGTTAACAATGGGCTCGGGTAATTTCCTTTTCTTATTACCTGAGAAAAGTACTCTTTTCAATGTATTTAAATCTTTGATGCGGGATACCGCTTCTTTTTTCACCATTTCACAGGGATCATTTATTACTATATCAGCGAGCACATTCTGGTCTTCAATATCCTTCAGTGCTTCAATTCGGACCTTGGAATCGGAATTTTTTATTTTAGGTTTGAACAAGTTTGATATGGGCATATTGCCTCTTCGTATTATTTTTTTTAAATATAGTTAACCTGCATTGTAAAGTATTGTCAAGAAAATAACTGACTATTGTTATTTGGGCTTGACATTTAGTTTAATCATTTATATTAATTAAAACAACATTGCAGATAATAAAAATAATAAATATATTGAGTTAAATATCTATGACTGAAAAGATAAAGAAATTCTGGAAGGAAAACCTTGAAACCACCGCGCATAATCTCAGGGAACCATACAGCGACGAAGAATCTATTGAAATCCTGTCCTTTTTTACCATACCCAAAACGTATGATGATGTCCTTGCCGACAAAAGCGTAAGCAAGATAACATTCATACAAAATAAAATCGATTATCTTGTTAATGAAAGTGAATATATAATCTCCATTCCCGTTGAATATTCCAACAGGAAATTCTACTTTTACATGCTTGCCGGAAGGCTTGCATGTGAGCATGCCATCAATTATCTTTCAAAAGATAAAAACAAATTTGATTATCCCAGGGAAATTGCCAAAGAGTTAATTGTTAAACTTAAAATGATCCTTGATTATTATCCCGACCTGGATGATTTAAATAAAAAATTTGAGGAGCGAAAACTTACAATTACACAGGAAAAATTGCTGGCCCTGCTGACAAGAAGGCCCGTAGACAGTAAAAGAATTAAAAAAATGGAGGAGGAAGATAAAAAGATCAAAGCACATTATGAAAAAAACTGGCTCGTTGAAATTGAAGATGAAACCCCTCAAAAGACAAGACTCACAGCTGAAGACCGATACATTTTAATTGGAGAGGAAAATGAATCCTTTAAGCTTAATGTAAAGCTTGATAACAACAACATTATCACCATGAGGGCACAGTATAATTCCAACGATATAACTGATGTTATCAATAAAATAAATAAATATACCAAGAGAATATATATTGACCTTAACCACTTTAAAGAACTCTTCCATAAAAGCATGGACGAGCAAATTCATGTATCTGAAAAAAACTATAGGGATTCACTATATCTTTTCACAAGGGATGGCGGCATTATTTATAAGTTCCTTGAAAAAAATCCCAGGCTTTCAATTGTCTTTTATTACAGGCAGGATTTAATCAATGATGATGTCATGTATGATGTGATAAATGACATCAAGGAAAAGAGGAGTACAATATCAAGTTACTTTAACGGCAATTTTAATAAAAAATCTACCATTAAGTGCAGAATACTTTTTACTGACGGTAAAAATGAATTCTAATTTTGATCCCAAAATCTCTAAAACCAATTATAAATCTAAAATACTCTTGAAATAAGTTTTGTTTTAAATTATTTGAATACTCAAACATATTAAAACTCAATTTCCATCAATATAAAAAAAATCCCGGATTAACCGGGATTTTCAATATCTTCAATCATATTATAAACTATTTGTTATTCAGGCCATAAATCTTTGGCAACATCTTCAAGGCCAAGATTAATTAGCCTTTCCTTGCTCGGAACAGTTGTATCCATATCCCAATCAAGAGCCTTAAAGTTTCTCTCAATCATTGCAGGCATATCAACAGTAACACCTTCATGTGGGCCGGCTTTTTGCACATCATCACCGGTTCCAATCATTCTTCCCGGCAGATCCCAGTCTTTAAGAGGATTTATTCCTTCACGGAGATTAAATGCATGTCTCAGTGTGGCAATTCTTTCACTTATATGGTAGAGGTCATCAAGCGAACGATCAAAGCCTGTAACTGCCTTTAAAAAACCGGCCATGTACTTAGATTTATCCTCAAACCACCAGTAACCGCCCTGAATACAGTAACAGGCAGCATTTGTAAGCTGTACTATAAAAGCATCGGGACCGAATCCCTGGTTATGTTTACCTGGCGTAGCATCCATGAGAAAACGAATTGCACTTACCCTGTCACCGTCAGGATGTTTTACTTTTGGATCGTGCATTCCCGGTTCCTGGCCGCCAATATGGATGGCATATTTCTCTGAGCCTTTCCCAATCTTTTCAGATGCAGGCTTAACTCCGTTAGACAGTATTGCTCCAAATCCTTCATTATTACACATCTGCCTGGTTACCTCAACTACCGCTTCAGCATTGCCCCAGGTTAGTTCAAGTCCACCGGTATCATCCTTGGTCAAGATTCCATTTTCATAACACTCAATTGCAAAGGCAATTGCTGCTCCCGCCGAAATCGTATCAAGTCCTGCACGGTTGCAAAGGTCATTTGCCATAATAATAGATTCCATGTCACTGTTGAGGCACATAGAACCAAATGATGCTATGCTTTCATATTCGGGACGTTTCGTTCCTGCATCATATTTATACTTATTACCCTTTTTCATTACTCCCTTGCAGGAAACGGGACAGTGCCAGCATCCCTCGGTCTTTTCCATGTTTTCAACTGCCTTTTCATGGCTGAGCCCCATAAAATCGGGAAAATCAGCAACCGAGCCTCCCCAGTTCTTCATAGGAGCGCTTCCCCTCTGCATCAACATCAGCATAGCTCCGCTTGTACCAAACTTATGATAAAGCTCAATATAATCCATACCAACAAGCTTTATTTGCTTGAGGTCATTAACAAACTCCTTTCTAAGCTTCTTAGCTTCAGCTTCATCAGCCATATCCACTTTCTCTTCGCCGCTTACTGCAACAATGGCTTTAAGCTTTTTGGAACCCATTACTGCACCAACACCCGATCGTGCAGCAACAGAACCTTTATTTGTTACAATACCTGATAGAAGTGAAAGCTGTTCACCCGCAGGGCCAATAATGAATGGAGAAGATTTTTTTCCGTATTTTTCTTTTAATATATCTTCGGATTCTACCGTATCCTTGCCCCAGAGATCTGATGCATCCTCAATCCTTGCGGCACCTTTTTCAACTATTATTTTGACCGGTTTTTCAGATATGCCGCTAACAAAAATTCCATCAAAACCTGCAAATTTAAGGTAAGGCCCGAAAAACCCGCCGCAATTAGCATCACCCCACCCTCCGGTAATGGGCGATTTGCACATAACACCAAATCTTGCCGTTGCTGGAGCCGGTGTTCCCGTAAGTGGGCTCGTTACAATTCCAAGTATATTTTCAGGGCCCAGGGGGTCAACTCCCGGTTTCATCCTATCATATAAAATCTTTGCACCTATACCATATCCCCCAATATATTTCTCACAAAGCTCTTCACTGAGAACTTCTTCATTTATTTCACCTTTCGAAAGATCTACAAACAGTAACTTACCTGCATAACCTCTAGCCATATTTCCTCCTGTAATTTTATTAGAATTTAATTATCTAATGCAAATTATTTCCTAATCTTCTGCTATTAAACCCCTTTCTCTTGCCTCTTTAACAATCTCGGGTTCATCCCATGCCCGCTTTACACCAAGGTCATCACATATTATGTTTGCAGCATTGTAACCACCGCCGCCAAGTACCATACCGCCTGGATAACAGCTGGCACCACCGACATAATATCCTTCAATTGGTGTATAGTTTTGTGAACATGAATCATTGGGCCTGAAGTATCCCATTTGCAGAGGAATATAAGAGCCCTGTTTTATAGAGCCTTTGGGCATATTCTTAAATTTCTTTGCAATATATGTTGGCGGATATACCATCCTTTGCATATAATCCAGGTTTGGCGCATATTTCTTCCATTCAGCAATACACTGATCAGCATAATCCTCGGCAATGTTGTCCCAGTCTGCATCATAGGGTACATTGGACTCCCACCGTCCTGAATGCATTCCCGGAGGGGCCATGATTGGATCAAAGAGAGATGATACAGTACAATGACCATAGAGATGACCGGGTAATTTACCATCTTCAACATCCTCAACATGGTCAAGGAGTTCATCAGTATCGCCAATCCCCAAAAAGGTTAACATTGCCTTATTTGCGTCCGGACAGTCCTCGGTACCAATGTACTGCGGAGCTTCCTTCATGCCCAGGTGCATACCAAAATATGTTGACTTTTCCCACTCCCATCTTTCAGCGCTGCTAACGAGGTCATCGGGAATTTCACCTTCATCAAAGAAATCGAGAAATGTCTGCTTTGGATCAACTGTTGAAACTACAGTTTTGGCCTTTATTTCCCTGCCTTCACTGGTAACAACACCTGCAACCTTTCCGCCTTCCATTATGACCTTGACAACATCAGCCTTATCCAGAATTTCTCCGCCATTTTCAACAACAGCCCTGTGAAGGCCGCCATTAACACGATGTGATCCCCCTGCGCACAGTGCACAGTTGGTCATCCTGTTAACATAGAGCGGGAAGAGATATCCAAGTGCTTCAAAGGGTGAATTCCCCCACATGCAGAAAAAGTTTAGTAGGGCTGCATTTATGGGATCACTGAATTCGTACCTGTCAAGAATCTGCAATGGCGTATGCTCACCGCCAAATTCTTCAAAGCGTTTACCCACATCATCCTTTGCACTTGACAAAGTCTGAACCTGCTCAACAGCCGGTACTGCAGGTGCATAAGTCAATGGAATTAAAATTTTATCGGTAAAGTCAGTGAACTCAGTATACATTCTTCTATACTTTTCAGCATCATCCTGATTAAATGTTGCTGCTATATACTGCACAGTCTTTTCAGGGTCTCTATACATTATCAGTGGTTTATTATTCTTGCTTAAATATGCAGCCTGTACATCAGGGTATATATATTTAACACCTTTACGGCCCAGGTCAAAATCTTTATAGGCGGGCATTATATCTCCCATCATATGATAGGTAGCATGAGGGTTATGCCTGAACCCCCCATATTCAAGGGAATCAAGCCCCCCGCCAGTTTCATGCCGTGCCTCACAGATAACAACCTTGAGACCAGCCTTTGCCAGATAGCCACCACAAATGAGTCCATTTGGACCAGCACCAATTATTATTGCATCACATTCTTTAGTTTTCATATTGCTTACCCCTATCTAACCTTTTATTACTTCAATCTTATCTTTATTTTCATTCATCCACTGGAATGCCTTGTATTTCCACCATGACTGTTCCCGTGCTCCCATATCCTCAGCTACTTCAGTTGCGGCAATATACCCGGAAGAAATAGCACTCTGCCCATTGGGATGTATAGAATTTGAAAGATAGAGATCCTTAATATACGTTCTGGATGCACCTCCCTTGCAAACACCTGCCAACGGCCTGTTTGGGCCGGCCTGTGATGGTATCATCGCTCCACCTGCCATGTGTCCCATAACAGCTGAAGGATTATTCCTCTGAATATCCATTGGAGATGCAATGTGTAATTTCCTAATAGACTTCTTAAAACCCGGTGCATACTTGTCCCAGGTATCTACCATGAGTTCTGCAACATCTTCTTTTATGTCATCCCAGCTATCCATGCCATTGAGCTTCTTGCCATTCCACTCCTTTGGATCCGGTGGAATGTCATAGAGCATACTTGCCGTACTATACCCCTCTGGCGCCTGAGAAGGGTCTACCCGTGTTGGTACAAACCACTCAAGGCAGGGCTTATTGGTGATCTCTTTTTTCATGTTCATCTGTGTATGCTCAAAGAGTTCCTGTCCCGACTCAACTCCAAGCCAACCGTTCTGGGCCCTCTGTATCCCTTCATCATAATCGGCTGATATAAATACAGGGTCTGCATCCAGTTCCATGTTAATACAGAATGTTACATTTTCATCATAGAGAAATCCCTTGGCCTTATTATACATTTCAGTTCCAGCAGCTTCTTCACCGAGGAGCTCAGTCCATGTTGGCAAGAAACTTACATTACTTACAATTTTCTTTGCAGTGATAGTTTCAGGTCCATATACAGCCCTGTCAGAAAGCTGTACTCCATAAGCAGCACCGTCTTTAACCAGAATCTTTCCCACCGGACATGCCGGCCATATTGTAACACCATATGTTACCGCAGCTTTAACCAGTGCATGGGTTAATTCATGAGAACCACTTTTCACATAATGAAATGGAAATACTGCACCGGAGATTAAAGCAGCCAAAATAGTTGGTATAGACCCCATGCCTTTGTGGTGAACCGCACCATTTCCACCGGCAAAATTAAACATTGTAGATACTGCTTTAACT
>JBHPHB010000092.1:0-11593 GCA_042569985.1 Spirochaetota bacterium
ACTTACATGTTTCTCAAATACTGCCAATAAGAACACCAAAGAACCTACGCGAAAGTCTGCCTCTCACCGATGAATTAAGCGAGCATGTATCCGGGACAAGGCAGGTTATTATGGATGTCCTTGACGGAAAAGACAACAGGTTCCTTATGTTTACCGGCCCCTGCTCAATTCATGATGTTGATGCCGCAATGGAATACGCCGGGAAGCTCAAAGTATTGTCAGAAAAATATAAGGATACCATCTATTTTGTCATGCGTGTCTATGTTGAAAAACCCAGGAGCACTATCGGATGGAAGGGGTTAATTAATGATCCCCTGCTGAATGGCTCACACGATATTGATAACGGGCTTTACCTTGCAAGGAAGTTTCTCCTGGACATAAGTACATTGGGCCTGGCCACCTGTACCGAGATGCTTGACCCCGTGGGCCAGCAATTCACCTCGGATATTATTTCGTGGGCGGCAATTGGAGCAAGGACGGTTGAGTCACAGATACACAGGGAGATGGTAAGCGGGAGTTCCATGCCCGTGGGCTTTAAGAACTCCACAGACGGCAGTGTGGAGATAGCAATTTCCGCAATGAAGTCATCAGCCCATCCTCACAGTTTTATTGGTATCAATGAGGAAGGCATGGCTTCAATTGTTAAAACAAAGGGGAATCCCTATACCCATATAGTCTTGAGGGGTGGTGAAGACAGGCCGAACTTTGACAGGGTAAGTGTTGAGCATGTAATTTCCCTCCTGGAAAAGGAGAAATTGAGGAGCAGGGTAATTATTGACTGCAGTCACGGCAATTCGTTTAAGGACCATTCAAAACAACCCACTGTATTGAAGGATGTTTTAAGGCAGCGTATTGACGGCAACGGCAACATAGCCGGTGTTATGATAGAAAGCTTCCTTGAGGAGGGGAACCAGTCCATCCCCGAAAACCTTGATGACCTGAAATATGGTGTTTCCGTTACGGATAAATGCGTTGGTTGGGAAACAACCGAAGAGATGGCAGAGATGACCCATGATTATATGAAAAGGGAAATGGGATAAAATAGTATAAACTTACTCAGTTTTTTAAGACCAATTTCTATTTTAGATTCCTGCCCCGGGTGCTTTTGTCTCGTTAGGTAAGCAAAAACAGGGGTAATATCCAAACTGTGTTTGTGAAATTACCCTTATGCACTAAAAATACTTTTCTTTCTTCAAAAAAGCTATCCGTTTTTTCCTTGAATAAAAAATTAGTAAAAATAATTATATCTAAACAATGGTTATTTTTGGGTATAAGATATTTATAGCGGGCGTGGGTGTGGGGCGCCGGCGGCACTCCGCCTCTGCTAACTAATATACACGAAAGGAAATACCCGGTTTATTATTTTAATTGGAAAACAAAAGGATGTCTAAGATGATCTCAAAAAGGGCGGATGATGTTAAATCATTTATGGTAATGGATGTAATGGCCCGTGCGGAAGAGCTTGAAAAGGCGGGTGAGCATATTATTCACCTTGAAGTGGGTGAACCTGATTTTGATACGCCAAAGGTTGTACAGGATGCTGCTATAGAAGCAATTAGGTCCGGGAAGACCCATTACACCCATGCAATGGGTATCCTTGAATTAAGGGAAGAGATCTGCAGCCACTACAACAGGGAGTATGGCGTATCAATAACCCCGGACCAGGTCCTTGTGACAACGGGGACTTCCCCTGCCATGCTGCTCATGATGATGTCAATAATAGAACAGGGCAGGGGCGATGAAATAATTTTGTCAAACCCACATTATTCATGTTACCCCAATTTCATTAAATCCGTGGGTGGCTCAGTTGTGGATGTAAGGACATACCCGGAGGATGGCTTTCAGTACAGGCCTGAAGATATAAAAAAGGCCATTTCAAAAAAGACAAAGGGTATAATGATAAATTCACCCTCCAATCCAACGGGGATAGTAATGTCCAATGAAAACCTGGAGGAAATAGCAAACTTTGACAATCAGTACATTTTGTCTGATGAAATATATCATGGCCTTGTGTACCAGGGAAAGGCCCGGTCAATTTTAGAATTTACCGGGAAGGCCTTTGTCATAAACGGTTTTTCAAAACTCTTTGCCATGACAGGATGGAGGCTGGGGTATCTCATCTTTCCAAGGGAATTCTCGTCTGTAATGGAGCGTATTCACCAGAACTTCATGATATCTGCAAACAGCTTTGTGCAGATTGCCGGCATAACGGCATTGAAAGAATCATGGCCCGATATAGAAAGGATGAAAAACATTTATAATGAAAGAAGGAATTTTATGATTAAAGGGCTCAGGGAATTGGGATTTAAAATCAGCATTGAACCCACAGGTGCATTCTATGTATTTGCCGATGCCCGTCATTTTTGCAAAGATTCTTATAAGGAGGCCTTTAATATCCTTGAGAAAGTTAAGGTCGGTGTTACGCCGGGAATTGATTTTGGAACGGGCGGTGAGGGCTTTTTAAGATTTTCCTATGCAAACTCTTTGGATAACATTAAGGAGGGCCTGAAAAGGATTGAACAATATTTGGCTTGACTTTTCAGAATAAGAGAGCTAAAATATTTTAACAAAAACGTAAAGAAAAAATATGGGAAATCCAGATTTATTATGGAGGTATATATGAAAAAAAATGGCGTAATGGTATTATGCTGCACCATTATTCTCATATTGCTGGGAGGGGTCAGCGTTAAAGCTGCTGTTTATGAAGCTTCCTCTCTGCACAATGCCGTTTCAAGGAGCGAAACAGTTCAGGACCTCTTTGCAAAACGGTGGGAATTAATATTGGAGAAGGAGCTTTACATTGATCTTTACGGTAAAATTAACTACATACCGGGATTTAAAATAAACACTGTCAATGCAGGTACCGGTGAGAAAGAAGCGACAAACATGGTCCTTGTGAGGACATATGGCAGTGTTACCCTGGCGTATCCCATTCTTGGTTCTTACAAGGGTGACCTTGAACAGAGGATGGGCCTGGGTGAAAAGAAAAAGGAGAAGGACAAGGAAGAGCCGGGATTGTTCAGTCCCAAGAGGCTGGTGCTTGCATTTACTGCAACCGGTTTTCACTATGGACTTATCAGGACAACATCCGTAAACAGGGGAGATGCAGGTTCAGAAACAATTTCTGACTATAAATATGCCCAGTTTTTTGATGATATCTTTGCGGCATCGGTAATATGGAGGCCGTACTTTTACATCCATGCGGGTTTCATGATGAACAGGGAGATTGAGCCCAATGATGACGGCACAATGGATTATGGAGAATCCACACGTTCGTCATATCGCATATTCTTTTCATCAAACCTCCTTTCATTTCTAAATATAAATGCCACATCAACTACCAGGGAGTTTGAGGCAATTGCAATTGGGGTAGAGGTTAATAATCTCCTGGGACTATTATTTAAGGTGCCTGCCTTAATTCCGAAGCTTACGGTTACATATAAGTACATTAACTTCTTTCAGGATGAGGCCTATGATTCAGTATGGGTAAACAGCCTTTACTTTGGAAGCGGTACCGTAAAGACCGGTTCCATGCCCGATGATGCCAAGAAATCTGCCTCTTTACATACAATATCATTTCTGGTAAAACAGAATTTCTGGAACATGATACTGGCAGATGTATTTTTCGAATTTCAAACGCTTCAGCTGAAAAAGAAGCTTGTTGACAAGAGGACTGTTACTGATGAAGACCCTGATGGGGAAATATTAAAACTGGCCCCCCTGCGTGAATTTCACGCAAAGGTTGGTTTAAATATTTTTTACTGGTTCTATAAAAACCAGACCCTCATTACCTGGGTTGGCATAAGCAATTACTGGGACCCTGCAATACCTGTTCACCGTAATGACAGCAAGCTGGACCTTGAGGGAATGGATAGTTTTGAGCTCTATTCGCTTTTTGGCTTTTTCTTTGCCGTAACCTGGGAATATCCATGGGCCGGTGCAGAGTTCAGGGTGGCCTATAATTATTCGGATGACCTGAGAAAACTTGTTGAGGCAGCCGATAAATGGGTAATTGAAGGCAGCCTGTACTTTAGATTTTAAATGTGGAGGAAAATAATGATGAAAATATACAGAAAGATAATTCTTAATTTCGTACCCATAATGAGTATTTTCCTTTTGCTTATGACAACGGGATGTTCATATATTACTGATGCCATTGAGGGGGAGATATTAAACAGGGCCAGCTTTTCCATTACTGCCACCTATGATGATGCTGAACAATCTGTACTTGTGGCCTGGAACAGGGAATCTTCCGGCGGCGATTTTGCCGGCTGGGAAATCTATATCTCTGAAGAGCCCGATGATGAGTTTGCCGGTTACATCCTTGTGGCAAGCAGGTATGTAGATGATATAAACGATGACCTGCATATTGGAACGACAAAGTACTATAGCCATGATGTAACATATCTTCTATCTACTCCCGGCCGCTATTTTTACAGGGTGGCAGTAATCTACAGGGATGAGGCAACTGATGAGGATAAGGATAATTATTCAGATGATATGGATGGTTCACTTTCGGGTTGGGATATGACCGATCCGGATGTTTATCATGACCGCTCTCATATAGACAGTATAAGCGGTTTTACCTATGCCGATGTGTACTAGGATTGTATCCCCCCTCTGCCCGGTGGGCATATACCCCTGGTGCCAGGAGGGCGCCGTGCAGATACACGACAGGATGTCGCAAAAAAATCTGCCCGGAGGGGGGAGAAATACATTAACCTTCTACAGATATAATTAATAAAAAGTATTTAAGCCCCCCTCCGGGGGGTTTGGGGGGCTTATAGGATTTTATTCCCCCTTACTTTCAATATCATGACCCATTAATCCCGGAATCCGCATAAAAATGCTTTACAAATTACACTAAAATTTTAATTTATCTACTATATTCTATCATCATTGGAATTGAAATTATTAAACACCATTGGAATATATCTTGTGAAAGCGATATTGAATGGAAGTATTTAGGAGGTTTTTTTAATGTCAAAAGAATATAGCACTGAGAATATCAGGAATATTGCATTAATTGGTCATCTTGGTACGGGGAAATCCACTCTCTTTGATGCAATGCTTTGTTCCGGAGGTCAAATCGGCAAAATAGGCAATCCCGACCAGGGACTTACTTCTGATTTTGATGAAGATGAAAAGGTCCGTAAAATATCAATCAGGAGCGCCCTCGGCTTTGTTGAACATGACGGGGTTAAAATAAATATAATTGATACTCCCGGTACATCAGACTTTATAGGTGAGTCGAGGCCTGCACTCCAGGTAGCGGATACGGCTATAGTAGTTATTGACGCTGTTGAAGGTGTTCAGAATGGGACAGAAAAAGCATGGAGGTATATTTCTGAAAACAATATACCATGTATTTTCTATATAAACAAGATGGACAAAGAAAGAACCAGTTACGATAAGGTTCTTGAAAACATAAAGAATGGCCTTAAGGCAAATACTATTTCACTATGTATTCCACAGGGCGAGGGAGACAGCTTTAAGGGAGTAGTAGACCTGGTGAGCATGAACCTGATGGCTCCAAAGGGTGATAATAAGCCCGATTCTGCCTCTGCCATACCTGATGACCTAAAAGATGATGCAGAGCTGGCAAAGGTTTCTCTCATGGAAAAAGCCGCTGACGGTGATGATGAGCTTGTTGATAAGTACCTTGAGGAGGAGACTCTCTCCGATGATGAGATAAAGCTTGGCCTGGGAAAACTTGTGGCATCGGCCAGGGCATACCCCGTTGTTTGCGGTGAATCTACAAAGGGTATCGGGGCCATGAACCTGATGAATATTATTAAGGAATTTGCCCCTGCGCCTCAAATTGGCAGAGAATATACTGCCCTTGATGTAGATGACAATACAAAGGAAACTGTAATAAAAAGCGCAGCCGATGGAGATGTTTGTGCCGTTGTATGGAAGACTGTAATTGACCAGTATGCGGGCAAGTTTACCTTCTTAAAAATAATTTCCGGTACACTCCTTCCCGATTGTGAGATATTCAATGTAAATAAAAATGAGAAAGAGAGAATCTCAAAAATATATACAATGGTGGGCAATAAGCAGGTGGATGTGCCCAAGCTGAACTGCGGTGATATTGGTATTTTAGTTAAACTCGAAAAAGCATCTACGGGAGATACAATTACCGGCGGCAAAAGCTCAAATATTTTACAGATAATTAAACTTCCCGAACCTGTATTTTCATATGCCGTTGTACCGGTAAATAAGCCGGATGTTGATAAAATCGGGCAGTACTTTAACAGGATCTCCGAAGAAAATCCCACAATAAAATATGCCTTTAACGCGGAAACCTCTGAGTCTGTACTTTCAGGAATGGGTGAGAGACAGCTTAACATTATATTGAAGACACTAAAGGAAAAGAATAAAATTGATGTAATCACCAGTGAACCCAGGGTTGCCTACCGTGAGACAGTATCGTGGGCGGGGTTATTCCCAAGGGATACATCCCCGGTGTTCAAAAAGGCATTGAGGAGGCAATGAAGGAGGGAGTAATTGCCAAATACCCTGTCGTCGATGTGAGTGTTGAACTCTATGACGGTTCCTTTCATGATGTGGACTCCTCGGAAATGTCCTTTAAGATTGCTGCAAGGCATGCCTTTAGAAAGGGAATGGAAGCGGCAGGTTCCCATCTTCTTGAACCGGTAATGGAAGTGAGTATATATGTTGACAAAGAATATATGGGTGATATCCTCAGCGATATTACAAGCCGCCGTGGCAAAGTGCTTGGTATGGAAAGTGCCGAGGATACGGGAAGCAATATATCTGTTGTCAAAGCCACTGTTCCGCACTCAGAGATGCTGCGTTACACAATTGACCTTAAGGCCATGACGAGCGGAAAGGGCAGTTTTGAAATGACTTTTTCCCATTATGATCCCATTTCGGGCAGGGATGCGGACAAGATTGTTGAAGCAAGGAATAAACAGTTAGAGGATGAGGCAAACAAGTAAATCGAATTAGGTGATGTAAGCATATTGAATATTGTAATATTTGAAGATAACAGTCACGATAATTTTTATCCCATTTCTCTAACAAAACCCCTATGGGAACTGCGTTCCGGCATGTTTTCAATGAGGGAACGATTTGAACTTTTCATTGAAAAGAATATGAACAGGAAGGGCAGGGTATTCTATTTTACAAGAGAATACCTTGTCCCTTTTTATAAGGAAAAGTATCCCCATCTGAAAATAAATGATTTTTCAGTATTTAGTGACAGCGATGAAATTTTATTTATAAACGGAACCCTGTACCCTCAGGATTTTTTACTTGAAATTGAGAAAAACAATCTTTATATAATTGAAGATACACCCATTGCCGGTAGAATTGATCCCTCTTTACTGGATAAAAATTCAGGCTCCATTTCGGAAATACTCATGGACTCCACAGGCAAAGGTGTAAATAAAAATGATTATAAAAAAGTTGAAGATTCCATTGGAAGTGTAAATTTTATTTGGGACCTTGTTGCCCTGAACAATAAATGGATTACCAGTGATTTTAGCCTTCTAAATAAAAAAGATGTGCCACCATCCAATAATTCTGTAACTTTAATAGGCGATAATAGTCGTTTATATATTGAGGACAATGTTAAAATTGACCCCTTTGTTGTAGTTGATGTTTCAAATGGCCCTGTATATATAAAAAGCGGCTCTGAGATTCACTCCTTCACAAGAATTGAGGGCCCCTGTTATATCGGCAGCGGCACTGTTGTTCTTGGAGGAAAGTTGAGGGGCGGCTGTTCCATTGGTGATTGCTGCAGGGTTGGAGGAGAAGTGGAAGAATCAATATTCCATGGTTATTCAAATAAATATCATGATGGGTTTATAGGGCATTCATATATTGGTGAGTGGGTAAATTTAGGGGCAATGACAACAAACAGCGATCTGAAAAACAACTATAAAGATATTAAAATCTATATCCCCGACGGGAAAGTAGATACTGCAATGAATAAAGTGGGAACATTTATTGGAGATTTTACAAAAACAAGTATTGGCACCCTTCTCAATACGGGGTCAAGCCTGGGTGTTGGAACCATGATGGTACATGACGGCGGATTTGCACCTGCCCATGTTCCTTCATTTGCATGGTTTGCCCGGTCCGAGGTTAAGGACCTTTCCTGGTTTGAAGATTTTCTTGTAACCTGTGGAGTTGTAACTTCCCGAAGAGATATTAAATTCACCGAAGCATACAGCAGTCTTTTGAGAGAGATATATAACATGACCGCGGAGTTACGCAAAAAGGAAGCGTCAAAATGGTCAAAACCTATGAAATAAAATTTTCCCTCCTCATCCTCATATCAATATTTCTTCATATTATAATCATATTTGGTATAATTTCCCCAAACTTTCATGACCTCATAAAACATGATGAATTAAAAAGAAACGCATTTTCCGGAGGAAGGGATATTATTGTTAATATCAACCAGGATAATAAGAGGGTTATCAGCAGAAAGACGCTGCTTTCAGATAAGGACTCCACAGCAAGGGGGTATATTACGGTAAAGCGGGGAAACAGGTGGCTCAATAATTCACTGGATTTCCGCATGTTACTGGGAAGCAATGCATCAAGAAGATCCGGGTCCAGGAGCAAGACCAGGGACAAAGAAAAATTTATATTAAACGATAAGTCTGAAGTGGTTGTCATGCTCAACAGGTCTTTCCCTAAAAAAAGCTATGTGGGCAAAGGCGGGTTTAATTATAAGATGCTCATTCCTGACAAAAATGACGTAACCATGAAGAATGCAATATTTTATACAAACACGGGTAATTTTTCATTTAATACCGCAAAGTTTAAAAACTTTCAGTATTTCAAATCGATGAAGGACAAGATTGCATCAAACTGGAATGTCCCCGGATTGGGTAATAATGTCCTCGGTGTTTATGACCCCATATCGGGAAGGTGGACTTATGCTCCCGGTTGGACCCGTGTTATGGCTTTCCCCAGTCAGCATGTAAAACTGGTCTTTCTTATGAATCGAAAGGGAGATGTTGTGGGTATCAAGATACTGGATTCACTTGGGAATGCCCCTTTAGACCAGTCATGTGTTGATGCAATTCGGCTGTCAAAGAATTTTGGTAAAGTGCCAAAGGATATTAAGGGGGAGGTTGTTGTTATCCCCTTTATCTTTGGTTACTATGCATACTAGGGTCAACGGTCACAAAATGGTTTTGCCACAGGAACGAAGAGACGAAGCAATCCCTCAAAACCCTAACATTTTTCGATTACATCTTTAAGCGTAATCTCCCCGATGATTTTATCATTACTCTTGTTTATATCATTAAACAGGTCCTTAACATAGGTTTTAAGTGCAGAAGTTTTTGACCCAGCGGGGATTGTAAAACTGATGAGGTCAATAAAAGAAATTACCTCGGCAAGCTTCAGGTTTTGTGATGAGTTTGCCGGGATGTAAGTATTATCGTCCTTGGCTGAAATTACATTATTATCAATGAATGTTTTAAGCAGGTAGTTTGCCTCTTCAGTATTGTTGAGAGTTATTACAAGTATTTCCCTTAAGCCTGTTGGCCCCTTCCCGCTTTCGAATTTTTTGTATATGTAGTGCAGTATGGAAATCCCATCAAAAATGTAAATATTGAATTGCTGTTTTGCCTGCCGTTTAATGTTACCATAAGATTTTGGATGCATCAGGGTAAATGATACTTCGGCACCATAAAGAATAATTGTTGCCGATGCATAGACGAGAAGAAGCGAGAGCGGTATTGATGCCAGTGTCCCGTATATTGCAAATTGTCCCTTGGCAAAGGATTGTACATATACTTTAAATGCAAGGATGAATATAACCCATACAACCCCGGTAAAGGCCGCTCCCAGGCTTGCATACTTAAATGGCACTTTCAGGTTAGGCAATGATGTATACATAAGAAGAAAGAAGAGCCATATGAAAATAAAGGGGGCAAAAAAGTTTATTGCCAGTGCAATTATGCTTTTACCTTCTTTGCCTTTCCATGTTTTCCCCATGTCTGTTGAGATCATAATTAAGCCGGTATCACCGATTGAATAGAGGGTTTTGTCCTTAAAATAAAGTTTATTAATTCTTGAAGAGGCAATTAGTTTCCTTTTCCATTTTTTACCCATATCTTCAGTAAATATAATTTCACCTTTGTTGCCAGCCACAAATCCCGTCTTTTTATTTAAGAAAATTGCAGTGTAGTAGTTTGTTTCAGAGAACCTTTTAGATTTCCACTTTTTTCCGCCATCAATGGAAAGAAGTATTGTGCCGTCACTTCCCACAAGCCAGATTGTGTTTTCACTGATAAAGAAGACATTATTCAGAGTGACCCACCTGTCCCTGTACTTTGCCGAGTTTATTTGCTCTTTTTCCCAATTATTACCATAGTCGTTGCTTCTAAGGATATAACCGTTATTGCCCGTAATTATACCCTGGTTGTTATAAAATTTTATTTTTGTAAAAGAAGTAATATCTTCCCAGTTTGATATTGTCCAGTTTTCAGCACCGTCTTTTGTTTTAAAAAGAAGGCCATTGTCTGTCGTGGCAAATCCCCTTCTTCTGCTTGTCATATGAATATCATTGAACTTAAAATCATCAAACTTGTGGATATGCCATGTTTCTCCCCTGTCTGTTGTTTTAAGAAGTATCCCCTCATCACCTATGATCCAACCCTGTTTCCCGATAAACTGAATATCCCTGTAATTCATTTTATTTATCTCAGAAGGTTCCAGCCGGAGAGTAAGGTTTTTATTAAATGCTTTTTCATTAAAATCATATTTCAGAATTTTCTGGTTGTCAAAATCGATATTCTTTGTTTTGATTTTTTTTAACTTCAAAATATTTTTTTTTGAAAACAGTATACTTCCCCCGTCACCGACAACCCATGCTTTACCTGTTTTAGTAAGATATGCCTGGTGATAATCGGGAGCAGAGAAAATATCCGATACTTTAGCGGCTACGCCCGTTCCGGCAATGAGCATAATCGGGCCCAATGTTAAAGCAGTCCAGTAGTAAACTATTTTAAGGAAAAAGGGGCGGCTTTTTTGTACCCTGAAAATGTTATTTAAGGAGCCTTCCATTGACCTGAGCATTGCCGTTGCAGTGAAGATCATCACAATTGCACCTATGCCGCTAATCTTGCCGGCATTTGCAATAAGTTCTGCCAGTACCTTAAAAACCGGATCGAGGTTCATTTTAATATTATTTTCTGCCATGAACCTGGATATTTTTATGAATAACGCCTTCTGGTCGCTTGGTTTTCTGTACAGGAAAGTTAGGATTACCGTGAGGGTTGGCACCAGGGATATTATCAGCGTATAAGCTATGGATGATGCCTTGGTTAAGCAGTCATCCGCTGTAAATTTTCTTGTTGAAACAATGAAAACTTTTATAAAGCTTATTGCTTTATCTATAATTTTATTATGCGATTTTTCACCGCGGTATAGTTTATCGAGAAGGCTTTTTAGTATGTTTTTTCTTTTGGTAACCTTCTGTTTTTCTGCAGCATCATCAATTTCTATTTCCTGAGATTTAATTTCCTCTTTTTTGCTGTCTTTCTGTGGATTATCAGCCATAATTAATCTCCTGTAATATTTCTAAAGCATGGAAATTCTT
>JBHPHB010000093.1:0-11302 GCA_042569985.1 Spirochaetota bacterium
CAGGGGAAGCGACTGTTATGCCGTCAACTTTCGCGGGCACTGGCTCAGTGATGGTCACGCCGAACTGGGAAAAGCAATTACAGAGGATTACGTGATGGATGTTGAGGAGTGCCTGGATGAAATAGGACGTCCCGTATTTCTTATAGGCCATAGCATGGGTGGAATTGTCAGCCAGAAAGTAGCCGAACAAAACAAGAGTATAATGAAACTTATCCTCCTTGACAGTGCTCCCTGCAAGGCAATAACAGAAGAATTCTTTCAGCCCGATCCGAAGGTCAGTGAAATAATTAAGGATCTCTTTCAGCCATTGCCTGATAATACGTTCTTAATGGCAAGGGACATGGAAAAGGTAATTAAAGTTCTATTCGAAAAGAATAAAGTATCTCCTGAAACAATATCCCAGTCAATGATGTATTTTGGCAGGGAGTCGGCCCATGTATTAATGAACCACGCCAGGTTGTCAATTGAACCTGATAACGTAATTTGTCCCGTTTATGTTATGGGCAGGACTGGTTATGGGGCCGGGGAAAAGAAAGACCTCTGGCATACACTTGCAGATTATTATAATGCTGAAGGCCGTCATATAAGCGATAATATTAGTCATATGATGTTCATGGAAGAGGACTGGAAAGAGAATGCAGGGATTATCGGGAAGTGGTGTTGGCAGTGAAATACTATTTTAACTGTTTTTCTCCAATTCCAATTTTACTGCAGTTCCAATTTTTTCCAGGGTATATGGTTTTTTGATATAAAATCCTGCACCTAACTTTTGTGTTTCCCTAACCTGCCTTGTCTCGGAAAAGCCGCTTGCAATAATTGCTTTCTGTCCCGGATTAATTTTAAGAATTTCTTTATAGGTTTCAAGCCCGTCAATTCCAGGGGACATTATCATATCAAGGATTAATATATCTGCTTTTTTTGTTTTCAAATATTCAATAGCTTCT
Source organism: Spirochaetota bacterium (assembly GCA_042569985.1). GTDB lineage: Bacteria > Spirochaetota > UBA4802 > UBA4802 > UBA5550 > JBHPHB01. Next base: position 945 of record JBHPHB010000093.1, read on the forward strand.
TTGCCGCTTGCAACGGCATCAACATTATAATTTAACCTGTTTAAAAGGTTGGTTGCAATCTCCCTTTGTGCTGCAACATCATCAATAACCAGTATGCTTTCGTTATTACCGCTATATTCATTAACTGAAAGAGGTGTTTCTTTAGTGTGAGTATCTTTCCTAACAATGGGAAAATACAGTTTAAATGTTGTGCCCTTTCCTTCATCGCTAAACAGGTCTATATATCCATTGTGGTCTTTCACCGTTCCCCATACAACTGACAGGCCAAGGCCCGACCCGCTTCTTCCCAATATTTTTTTTGTATAAAAAGGCTCAAATATTTTATCTTTATCTTCGTCAGAAATTCCCGTTCCAGAGTCCTCAACTATAAGAACAGCATAATCCCCTTCTTCAACCCTGTCGTATCCTTTTATGTGTGAGTCCAGGTATATATTTTCTGTTGAAATTCTGATTTTTCCGTATGAGGGCATCGCCTCAATGGCATTTGAAATGAGATTCATTATAACCTTTGACAGGTGTACTGTTGACCCCTTTATATTTAACAGGTCTTGCTCCAAAGCTGTATCAATTTTTATGCGTGGATGTAATTCTTTCATCTTTTTATATTCACGTGAATTAAAAAAATCATTTATGGCAGTATTAAGATTTACCACTTCCGTTAATGTTATACATCTTCTGGTTAGAGTTAACAGGTCCTGAACAATTGCTGCAGCTCTTTCCCCGGATTCTTTAATTGCCTGAATTGCCTGGCGTAAGTTTAGATTATCCTCGGGAATGTCGTCAAGGAGCAGGTCCGGATAACCCACGATCGCGCCCAGTATGTTGTTAAGGTCATGGGCAACGCCTCCTGCCAGGGTTCCCACGGTTTCCATTTTTTCTGCACGTATTAGTTGTGCCTCCAGCCTGGTTTTGTTTTTTTCAGCTGCCTTTCGATTGGTAATATCTCTTAAAAATGATACACCTCCAATGACATCTCCGCTTTTATTTTTTAGGAGTGTTATTCCCACATCTGCCGGGAAAATTGTTCCGTCTTTTCGTTGATATCTAGTCTCATAAGACTCAATATAGCCGACTTCAAATAGTTCGTCAATTACATCAGGATATTTAGCATTGGCACTGTAATAATCCAAAGCCTGGGGAGATAGTTCTGCCAGGTGCATGCTCAGTAATTCTTTTTCGGAATAACCAAAAATACTAACAGCTTTTTTATTTGCTTTAATTATATAACCGCCTTCATCAGTTATGATAATTGAATCCAGTGCTGTTCTGAATACACTTTCCAGAAGGTCTTTTGTCTCAATTAACTCTTCTTCAACCCTCTGGTCAATTATTCCAATTGCTTCTTTTATGTTATTTTCCTCATCTTTTATAAAGATAGAAATAAATTTTACGGGTATCTCCCTGCCATCTTTATTGATAAATGTAAAATGTTTGGTTGTATTTTCTGTGTCATGGAATATATGAAGGAAATTTTTTATATCCTTTATATCTGAGGTTAAATTATCGGGGGCAACTATAGAAAATGGTTTCCCTTTAACATCCTTTTTTGTGTAACCAAGAATTTTAGTAAAGGCAGGATTTATTTCCAATATTTCGCTTTTATTATTAACTATTACTATACCTTGAAAGGAGGCATTGAAAATGCTCGCAAGATAATGCTCCTTCACATTAAAATTATGCTTTTCCATTAGTTATAGTTTTAAGTCAATATTTATTGTTACAACACCCATTTGTAATTTTATGATTTATTTATTTTTGCAAAAATACTCAGTTTTGTCAAGTCCATAATGTATTGTGAACTATATATCCTGCCTCTTCCAAAAAGGAGTTAGCTGTACGACCTGGTATGGGGTAGGTTATTTAAATATTATAATTGCAGGTTCCCATAGAGCAACTCTTACCTTCTTACCGTTATAGAGGTTATGTCTTTCTCTCAGGTGAAGGGGGATTTTTAACTCAAGGTCATATTCACTATTACTGTTTTCCATTTTAAACCACATGAGACAGGAATCGGGCAGGGGAAAGAGGTTTACTATAGTTCCGGGGAAAACATTTCTGTTAAGAGAATCACGAAGGGGGGCATCTTCCCTGATAATTTTTATATCCTGTTGCCTTATGCATATTTTAATATTCTTTCCATGGGGGATCTTATCTTTTACCGAAATATTGAAGTTACTTAGATTTATTTTTGTTCCGCTGGAAGAAGTGTTTGCAACCCCATCAAAAATGTTTACATAATTCAAGTATCTTGCTATACTTTCATTTGAAGGTTTTTCAAATATTTCACTTTTGGGGCTGCTTTGAATAATCTCCCCATTGATCATGACAGAAAGGTTTTCTCCAAGGGTATAGGCTTCTTCCAGGTTATGGGTTATGTGAACAGTAGTAATTCCCACTTCATCAAATATCTGCTTCAGTTCAAACCACAGGTTTTTTTTCTGTCCTTCGTCAATTGAAGAAAAGGGCTCATCAAGAAGTATTATCTCCGGTTGAGTGGCCAGCGCCCTGCCCAGGGCTACTTTTTGTTTTTCACCTCCCGAAAGATTATCTACACTTCTTTTGCGGAGCTTTTTGATCTTTAAAATTTCACATAATTTTCCCACAATCATCTCTGTTTTTTCGGCGGGTGATTTAACCGCCTGGAGGGCAAATTTTATGTTGTCCTCAACATTGAGGTGAGGGAAGAGGGCATAGTTTTGTGGTACATATCCAATTCGACGGTGCTCGGGCAGTACATTGGTAATATCTCTATTGTCTAAAACAATTGTACCGCTTTGAATTTTATGAAAGCCCATGAGGCACTTAAGCAGGGTTGATTTTCCGCTTCCGCTGGGCCCCATGAGTATATGGTATTCGCCTTTTTTGCATGTTAGTGAAACATTATTCAGCTTGAATTTACCAAGCAGAATATTCAGAGAATCTATTTGCATGAAGTCTTTATTTGACATATTCATTAATCCTTCTCACCAGGAATAATATTGCCAGTGATATAGTTAAAAGAATAATGATAAAGACAATGGCAGTAGAAATGTTTACAGTTTCAAAATTCAAAAAAATTGCAACGGGCAGTGTTTCTGTTTTCATTGTAGTGGCGCCTGCCAGGGTGACAGTGGCTCCAAATTCACCGATGGCCCTTCCCCAAACCAGGAGGAAAGCTGCTATGAGTCCTTTTTTAGCCATGGGAAGGGTTACTTTTATAAAGGTTTTAAACTTACCCAGGCCCAGTGTCCTTGATAAGTTTTCGTATTCAACGTCAATTCCCCCGAATGTTTCTTTTAAAAGTCTTATTGATAAGCCAACAATTACAATAAATTGAGCCAGGATTATACCTTTTACTTCAAAGACTATGGGGCCAATGGAATTTTCAATTGATTTACCTAAAGAGGTGTTAAAAAATATCAATAAGAGAGCACCCAGAGCGATTGGAGAAAGAACTATTGGTAAATCAAGTAATGTGTCAAAAAATATTTTCCCCGGGAATGTATATCTTGAAAATAAGTATGCTACGGGTACTGAAACGATAATGGCAAAAAGTGAGGCGGCACTTGCTGTGAGCAGGGACAGTTTAATGGCAAAAAAGACCTCCCCGAAGTGCGGGGTTTTAACGGCACTTTCCTGAAAAAGCTCTGCAAACATTGAACTTATAAGTACAATAAAAAATAGAATAAGCAATGCCGCAATGCCGTACATTATTATGTTAAAGGTCCTGTTCATTTTTTCTGCCAGCGGTTTTTAATGAAATCATAATATTTATGGGGTAGTTTAAACTCACCACCAATTTTAGCTTTCGGGGCAAACTTTTTTGCTTTATTTTTCGATGTTAAATATCCAAGGTCATCATAGACTTTCTTACTCTCTTTTGATAATACAAAGTTGATGAATTTTATGGATAGTCCGATGTTTTTAGTATAAATGGGAATTGATATGGGTATGTATGATATTCTTGGGATATTGTTTGAATTAATTGGAATATAATCCAAACGTTGGGGATTCCAGAAATGAAATACCCGCCAACCTAAAACAGCATCAACCTTTTTCATTGCCGACAGGTTAGCAGTTTTAGAGCAACTTGCCCCAAAGGTTACAACATTCTTCATAACCTCTTCCATGATGTTGTTTTTCAAAAGAACTTCAATGCCGTAAAGGCCTAGGCACACTGTTTCGGGATTTCCAATTCCAATTCTTATTCCGGGTTTAGTAAGATCATTTAATGAATGAATGTTTTTCGGATTTCCTTTTGGTGTGATGATAGCCGGAACAAGATAGGAAACAATTCTGTCACTTCTTTCTATGAGTAGTTTCTTCCTGTAACCGATAATAATGTAATCAGGAGAACCGGGAAGATAAATTTCACCTTTTCTGGACAATTCAATTTGCGACAACAATGTACCCGAACCGCCCAAAATCATGTTAACTTTTATATTATGTTTTTTTTCAAAGAGTTGAGCAATCTTTTCCATTGCAGGTTTATTGGCAGATCCGCAGAAAACGGTCATGGTTTTGGCAGAATCATCTTTACCTTTGCACGAGTAGAGCAGGGGTGGAACAATTACCAAAATTAATAGGAAGTTTATTAATGATTTTATAGTATATCTTTTTGCAAAAGTTAACATATTATATTGAAAAAATACTTATGGCCCATTACGTCAATAAAAAAATATTTATAGAGGGAAGGCTGTTTCCGGGGTATGATTCTCAATGAAAAAGGGCTCTTTATAGTTAAAGAGAATAAAAATCCCCTGATAACTCTACCAGGGGATTTTGATGTAATTTACAAATGATGATTACTAAATATGGTTATTTTGCGTTTTTTAATTGTTCCGCCATAAAATCATCGAGCCAGGGTTGAGTCCACAGCATATCTTCGCTGAAGGCAAAATCACAGACATTGACATCTTTTATTTTATTTACATTTTTAATTGATTCTTTTAAGTCATCCAGGGTTTCGGGCTCAACCATAATTGCTCCCTGCCTGGAATGCGATTCCGCGGCAAATGGCATTCCCAGTTTCATTAATTCTGCTGCTTTATCTGCAAAGGTGCAATTATTGAATGAAAAGTGTATTTCGGTAAAATCCCACAGGCTTGGGTCGGGTTCCTGCAGCATTACTCCTTTTGGTATTGTCTGCATATATTCCATGCGCTCCTTAACCTTTTCAGCGGGAAGGTTTATTTCTTTCCCGATTTTTTCAGCCAGTTCTATCGGCATTGGGGGGTACGACTCCTTACCCATCATTATTTTCATCATTACTTCAAACTCAGGTTTAAACCAGGTGACCAATTCTTCAGTAACATTTCCTTTCCTGAGATATATTAGTATATTCCAATCATCTTTGGTCAGTTCGTATTCACCAACGGGAAAGTTTGCTATGGCCCATTCCTTAAATGTAATAACCTCTTTCATTGCCTTTATCTTGGATATCTCATTTAAAAGTTCAGTTTGGCCGTTGGCAAAAAAACCGATAAACAGGTCTCCCGGTGTACCGCCCAGGTAGTTTTCCACTTCATGAAATTTATTTAAACGCTTTGGCAGTTCTTCCCGAAATTCAAAGGGGTCAATTCCGGGCGCCAGGTCAACCAGTGCATATGCCTGGAGCCACTGGGGGCCGTAAATACATGGGAGCCTGAGCATTACATGATCTCTTTTCATATTATCTATTCTCCTTATTCTTAATGTTTCATGTTAAGGATTTAATGTTTTTTGTTTTGTCAATATTTGTCAAGAAGGATTAATATATTATTTTAGCCTTTGAAAGGGTAGGGCTTATGATCTCCTTTGAAAAAGGAGAAAGCTATTTGCCACTTAAAAAGTTGAGAAAGTAATAGAACAATGAAATAGATTGCTACGACATGCTCGTAATGATATTCTTGTGAATATTTACATTATTTATTCTTCCCCCTCTCCCTGTAGGAGAGGGGGATTGAGGGGGTGAGGTTAATAAAAAAAGCCAGGATAAAAATCCTGGCTTTTTGCAATTTACATGAATTGTTATATTACGATATTGAATCCTGAAGAGATGCAGCGTGTGTGCTCTTGATTTTCGCATAAACTTCCGGGCGTTCTCTTTCAATTTTTTCAGGATCCCTGAGGATAGTTTCCCAAATCAACCTTGCTGTTTTATACTGGCTGAAATTTCCTTCGAGAAGAACGTCTTCGCAAAGAGAAAAGAGGTAATCGATTTCATCATCCTCATATTTTGGAACAAATGCATAAGCCTGAGAAACTTCCATCTGGCCTTCAGCATTAAATTCAAAAGAAGTGAGCCATTCTTTTGTGTATTTTTTAAAGCCGGGCTTGCCATCAAGCTCTTTTGCTATTGCCTCGGCAGCGAGATAACCGCATGTTAATCCTCCCTGTCCCTGGACCTCAACAAATGCCGCGGAATCACCGATGATCATTGCATTTCCCTTGCAGGGTTCCTTAATTGGCGTATATGCCCTTACTGCACAACAGTATCTTTCTTCAATTTTTGCGTTCTTAAATATGTGTGCAAGGGGGCTTTTTGTGGTAAAGTTTTCATAAGTCTGCAGGGGAGGCATGCTTGCACTTCCCATGTTAACAATGTCCATCCAGTCATTCATGTGACCTGCGGGACCTGTTCCGGTAATGGGAGCAAGATTTGACCCATAGGCCCTTCCGTAATATAGCTTCCAGTCCTTGGGATCATATGTCTCAACACCGGAGAGATAGGTGGCAACTACCAATGCATTACCAAGATAGCCCCTGTTGGCATTAAAACCGAAGGCATCGCCCATACGGGTTATGCAACCGTCTGCAATGATAAGTTTCCTGGCATTTATGGTTGTTTTCTTCCCTTTACTTACTACCTTTACCACTACACCCTGGGGGGTCTCATTCCCGTCATATGCAACGGTTTCATTCATGTAAGTCACACCCAGATCCAGACATTCGTTGAGAATTGAATTTAGCAGATAACCCTTATCGTATTTGTATGCGAAGGGACGCCTGTCTGGCCATGCAAAGTGCACTATATGGCCTTTTGGAGAGTGGTACATTTTATCGGTTGTGGGATACAGTTCTCCGTCATATTTTACTTCCCAGCCGAACCTGGTTGAGATAACTTTATTGTTTACAGTATCTACTTCAATGGTGTCACCATTATAACCCTCTTCGAGGATCAGGTGTTCACTGCAATAACGCGTTATGTGCGAAATGTCTTTGCGCTTTTCAATTAGTACTGCCTTTAGGCCTTTTTTCGCTGCCCATTTTGCAGCATGAAGGCCGCTTGGGCCGGCTCCTACTATTGCAACATCATATATCATAATCATTCCTCCTTAGTTCTATCAAAAAACCTGTTAGCTTATAGCTCTCATTGGACAATGGGGCTCGCAGCTTCTACAGGCAGTACAGTTTTCAGTGTAAACATGTGATTTTTTTTCGGCCCCGCCTTTATCTTCAAGTTCCAGTGCACCGCAGGGGCAGCATTCGGCACAACTTCCGCATCCTTTGCATAATTCTTCATCAACTGTGGGATAGGTTCTGCATGAGGGACAAATCTCAAAAAACTCTTTTGGTAAAAAATGCTTTTGCTTAATTTTTTCAAGATGCTCTTCCGGTGCATATGGATTCCCGCAAATTTTACATCCCTTAAGGTCAAGATTTACCTTCCAGTTAACCAGCTCTCTCTTAGATGTTTCGCCAAAAATATCTTTCTTTTCAATGAAATTACAGGGGCAAATAAAAGCACATGAGCCGCATGCAATACAATCATCCGCCTTTTTGCTAAAGGGAGAGTCTACTTTTTTTTCTGAACTATTACCTGTAAACTGAATCGCGCCGGCCTTAACAACATCATTACATGCACGGATGCATAACCCGCAGAGGGTACAGCCGTCACTATCTAGTTCCATCTCCTTTGGAGCTTTATCTATTCCATACTTTTTCGCCAATTTTACAACGACCGGTACTTCCGGGCACCGGGCAAGATGGAGTTCTAGTGCAATCTTTCTTGATTCTGCTAAAATTGGTGTTTCGGTTTTCACTGAAATACCCTCTTCAGCAGGATAAGTACAGGCAGTTTCAATAACAGACCTTCCGTCTTTTGTTATTTCAACTATACATAAACGGCATGATCCATATGGTTCAACACCGTCATTCCAGCAGAGGGAAGGAATGTCAATTCCATTCTCACGGGCTGCCTGCAGTATGGTTTGTCCATCTTTGGCTTTTATTTTCTTTCCATCGATATTTATTGTTCCCATATATTTTCCCCTATATTCACTTTAAATCGATAATAAACCCATTGCATAAGTAATACTAATTAAGTTTACCTTTTATTTCTTCCGGAAAATGTTCCAGGACTGATGTAATTGGCAGTGCAGCTGTTTTACCAAGTGCACAGCATGCGTTAACTGCCATTCCATCTGACATTCTCTTTATAAGATTTATATGTCCTTTTTTTCCCTTTCCGTCAATTATATTGCTAAGAATTTGCTTGAGCTGCTTTGTACCTTCTCTACAGGTAGTGCATTTTCCGCAGGATTCATCAACAAAGAAATCAGTAAAGAATTTGGCCATATCGAGCATATCAGTATCTTCATCCATAACAAGTAATCCGCCGGAACCTAAAAGGCTTCCCGCTTTTGTTAAGGCATTGTAATCCAGCTTGATATTCAGTGATTTTGCAGGAAGTATACCTCCCGAAGGACCGCCTGTCTGAAAGGCCTTAATCTTTTTGCCGGATTCGGTACCTTTTCCATATGTACTTATAATATCACTGATTTTTGTTCCCAGTGGAACTTCCACCCAGCATGACTGGTTTACATTTCCAGAGAGAGCAACAATTTTAGTGCCTTTGCTGGAACCTGAACCGATTTCAGAAAACCACTTTCCTCCCTTTTTTATAATTGCAGGGATATTTGAAAGTGTTTCAAGGTTATTAACAACTGTGGGTTTTCCAAAAAGGCCGCTTTCCGCAGGGTAGGGCGGTCTTGGCCTTGGCTCTCCGAAAGTTCCTTCCAGTGAATTTAAAAGTGCCGTTTCTTCACCGCATACATATGCTCCTCCTCCTCGTTTTACCTTTAAATCAAAGGAGAAATCTGTTCCCATAATCTTTTTCCCAAGCAGGCCTGCTTTTTTAGCCTGTTTAATAGCAGCTTCAACCCTTTCCAACGCGACCAGGTATCTGTCATTGAGATATATGTATCCTTCGTTTGCGCCAACAGCATATCCGGCTATAGCCATTCCTTCAATTATCATGTGAGGATCGGATTCAAGAAAGCTTCTGTGCATTGAAATTTCAGGATCTCCCTCACTTCCGTTACATACAATATATTTCTTGTCTCCATCAGCTTTCTGGCAAGCAATCCATTTTGTACCGGCAGGAAATCCGCCGCCGCCTCGGCCTCTGAGTTTTGATGCGGTTACTTCTTTAATAACGTTTGGGGGAGTCATTTTTGTAATGGCTTTTGTCAGTGACCCATATCCACCGAGGGCAACATATTCCTCTATGCTCAATGGGCTTATAGTACCTGAATTTTTACTGATAAGCTTTAACTGGTCCTTAAAGAACTCATGTCTTTTATATTCTTTAACTGCAGAATAGGCTTTGGTGAGGTCGCCCTTTTTGTACTTAATGGAATCGGATTTTAGTGCTGATTTTTCTTCATCATGCCTCATTAGCACTAAGTCTTCATCGATTTTACCACTCTTTGCTGCTTTCAGTAATTCAGAAACATCTTTTGTGGTTACATTTCCATAGGTAATTCTTGGTTTCCCGGAACGGATAACCTCTACGATAGGTTCCGCAAAACACATACCATTACAGCCGACCAGGACAACTTCAGCCTTAATTTTCTGCTTTTTAACTTCAGATTGTAGTTTTTTTATGACTTTATCGGCACCCTTGGCCAATCCGCATGATGCCGCACCAACTGTGATCCTGATGCCAGCGGGAGAGAGCTGTTTTAATCCCTCTTTTTTAGTCTTTTCAAGGTCGCCGGGCTTTGTAATTTTCATATGATTCTCTCTCCTCTTATCCTAATAGTTTTGAAAGTTTGGCTTGGACTTCATCTCCACTGAAGGGTTCACCGTCAATCAGTACTGCAGGTGAAATATCGCACATTCCCAGGCACCTGACTTTCTCAAGAGTTATATCCGAATTGTTGTTAGACAATTTATTCTCAATAGTTTTTAATAAACTGCCGCCTCCCTTTACATGGCAACCTGATCCGTTGCACACAGTGACAATGGTCTTTTTCACAGGATCAGTCCTAAAGGCCTGGTAGGTTGTTATGAGGCGATAAAGCTTGCTTAAAAATACATTCTTGTTTTTACTTACAATTTTCAATGCTCCCTCGGGCAGGTAACCGTATTTTCCCTGGAGTGCATGGAGAATT
>JBHPHB010000094.1:0-11255 GCA_042569985.1 Spirochaetota bacterium
TTTTCTATGAGATTTTTCAAATTAACTATATCGATATTATAGGCGGCCTGGGCATTGCAGTTTTTGCCTTCAGGGAAGGGAGAGAGGCAATTGAGAAGGCAAGGAGTAATAGCTTATCATGCTCCTGCGATGGTTGTTGCGATTGATTAAATCTAATTATTAAGGATATATATGCCCAGCCTATATTACCACAGAATGATTGAAGGCTTTCCCGAGAAACTTTATGAATCTGTAAGTTTTGCAGCGGGTTATTCCAAAAGGGCCTTTGTCCTTACAACGCCCGAAAAAAATGACCATGTTTTAATAGACCCCTGTGAAGGAATGGACATATCCTTTCCCGATTTGCCCCTGCTCAATGAACAGGGGTTGGGGCCCCCACCTGAGAATGTCCATGTTGTAAATTTTAACCATGACCTTGAATGGTCAGTGAATAAAGAGAATAATAAAGATATTATTAATACACTGAAGAAGATTGATTTTGATAACCTTTTCCCCTTTACCGGCAAATCCGGCGTTGTCCATAACCTGGCATCCCAATTGAACCTGAAAATCAGGTCTGCACCAAAAGATGCATCATACTGGGCAGAGGATAAGAGGTCCCTTGTAGACCTTAGCGGCCTGTCAAATGTGCCCTTTGCGTATAAATGCAGTAATAATGAAGAGCTCATATTAAATTATGAAAAACTGATTAACCGCAAGGGATATCCAGGGAAAGCCGTAGTTAAGGCCTCACAGGCTGCATCAGGCACTGTCAGTGCAGTTGTTGAGACAATGGAACACCTGAAGGATTTTATGGGCCACTTTAAACTGGAGGAGCTGGATGGCGGTATAATTGAGGAGTGGTTTGAATCTGATGAGTTCTCACCGTCAATAAATTACTTCATCTATCCCGACGGGAAATACAAGATCCTCTTTATATCTGACCAGATATTTGAGGACAGTAAAATTGCCCTGGGCAAGGAGGGAACGAGAATCTACAGGGGCAACAGGTTCCCCTCAAAAATGGACAGCGGCATAAACAATAAGATTATTGAACTTACGGACCCCCTTGTTAAGGCGCTTTACAGTAATGGTTACTGGGGACCCGTAGGATTTGATACCATAGTAGCGGAAAATTCAAGAGTATACATCACGGAGATCAACCCCAGGATAACGGGGCCCCACTTTGGGTGGAGGCCCATGAAAAACCTTGGCCTGTCATGCTTTTCCCTGCAGAACGAGAAGATTGGCCCCCATGTGAATTTTAATGCGCTGCGAAACGCAATTGAGGACCAACTGTTCTACAAGGGAAAGGATGATGGCTATATAATCCTCAATTTTTTCCCCGGCAAATTTATAGGTGTTTGCGTATCGGGTGTTCCCCAAAGGCTTGATGAGATTAGAAGTAATGTTGAAGAAAAACTGGGGCTTCTAATATAGCAGAACAATCTGCATGACAGGGAATTATGTATTTTTCAGGTTTAAAATGTCATATCCCGTGGGCTCCTGAAATGCCCTGAGGCCAAACTCCGGAAGCACGGCCAGCACATGGTCAAAAATATCAGATTGTATGCCCTCATATACAGGCCAGTCGGTACTCTTTGAGAAAACAATGATCTCAACGGGCAGTCCCTTTCCCGTGGGTTCCAGGTTTCTGATTATCAATGTCATCTCTTCATTTATCTGCTGGTTGTTTTCAACAAACTTTTTAGCGTATTCCCTGAAGAGGCCAATGTTGGTGAGCTTAAAATCAAATGCATCATATTTTCCGTTTTTATTAGAATCCGATAACCTCTCCTCAATATAATCTTTTAAAATTGGCATGTTTTTATATTTATCGATCTCTTCCGGGGTGAGAAACCTTACGGTTGTTATATCAATATAAAGGGCCCTCTTTATTCTTCTGCCTCCCGATTCAAAAATGCCCTTCCAGTTAAGAACGCTTTCATCGAGAAGCTTAAATGTGGGAATTGTGACCAGCGTTTTGTCAAGGTTTTGCACCGTAATGGTATGAAGTGCAATGTCGACCACATCACCGTCAGCATTGTATTGGGGCATTTGGATCCTGTCCCCTCTTTTTATCATGTTCTGTGTTGAAATAAGTATACCCGCAACAAAGGATAAAATTGTATTTTTAAATATCAGCATTATAACGGCTGTAATTGCGCCAATACCGCTAATAATGTAGAGGGGAGATTCCCCTATGAGGACTGATACAATGACAATAATGCCGATAACATAAAATATTATACTTATAATCTGAAGATATCCCTTAAGGGGCCTCTCCTTTGAGATTGTATATGTTTCATAAATTCTATTGATTACATGGAATACGGAGTTAATAAGAAGAAGGATTACAATGACTATATAGGTTGATGCGGATCTTTTTAAGAAGACATCAAAAGGAGTGAGCAAATAGGAGAATGTGTAAATCACTGCACCCGGTACTATATAGGTAATCCTGGAGAAGACTCCCTCTTCAAAAAAAATTCGCCCCCACTTTCTATCATTCTTTTTGACATAATAGCCAATGAGTTTTACCACTAGGATTTTAGAAATTAGGTAAAGAGCATATGCAAGAAGGGAGATCCCCGCAATATATATTACCGTTTTTACAGGTGGATAATGGCTTAAAAATTCCTGGAACTTATTTATTATGTTCACATTTTCTCCTGGAGTTATCTTTTTTATTAATATCGTAAATTATGACGACAATTCTAAATTTATTTTAATGGTGCCTTTATAAAGATCAATTATATTTTTAAATTAACCGTAATTAAATATTATACTTGAAAAAGAATATAAATTATTTATTCATAGACTTAAAAGAAACTGTGTTGTTTAAAGGTGGAGCAGATGAGGTTTATAGTAATTTTTTTGATTGTAGCATCATTAAATATGGGATGTGTAAATCCATGCAGAGTAAAAGAACCCACATGTAAACAGCTATGTGAATGTTTAAGTTATGACTGCAGAAGTGGTTGTGGGATATACAGGATAAGTCCCGTCAAAGAAGATGATAATAATGAAAAAAGTGATCACTATGGTTGTGTTAGTGATTGTGGCAGGAAACTAAGTAAATGTACAGAGGCATGTCAATAGAAAAAATCCATACATGTAAAAGATATTTTTTTTAAAGGATAAAAAATTGAACCTTGTTTTGATATTTTTTTGTTTTTCCCTTTCGGCACTATTTGCCTGCAAGGGCAAATCTCCCGGTGAGAAAATTTTTATCGGCCATGACCAGAGGTCCCTGAAGACCGGGGCAATATCTAAAAGTAAAATCCCCCCGGGTAATATTGGCTATATTCTCTATGACCTGGATAGAAAAAGTGTTGTCACCAGCCATAATAGAAATAAGGCCTTAATTCCCTCGTCTACCACCAAGATACTTACCACCACGGCTGCATTAAACACACTGGGGGCGGATTACAGGTTTAAAACATTATTGTGCTATACCGGCAGGATTAAATCGGGAGTACTGAAGGGAGACCTCTATTTAAAAGGATCGGGGGACCCACTTTTCCGGGTGACAAATTTAATGAACATGGCCGAGGCATTGAAGAAAAGCGGTATAAAAAAAGTATTGGGAAACTTTTATTATGATGAAAGTGCTCTGTATAGTTCAAATAAAATTGATGATATCATGAATGCAGATGCTTCTTATAATCCGGGCTTAAGTGCCCTGTCCCTTGACTTTAATGTAATATATGCCCGGTGGAAACCTCTTGAAAAGAAAAAAATTGAAAAGAAGATGAAGAATAAAATAAAGGAGATATTTCTTATACCAAGCCTCCCCATTAATCGGGTTGCCGTCTCCAATGTGGAATTTGAAGAGAAGAGAAAATTTAAATTCAGTAATTTTAAAGGCAGGGAAAAATGGCACCTCTCTGCAAGAATTGCTAAAAAAGCCAAGGAGGGTAAAAAGAGGCTGCCGGTAAAAAATCCGGCTTTATATACTGCAACGGTCTTTGCAAAACTCTGCAGGCTGAAGGGAGCCAGTTTACCACCGCCCAAGCCGAAGAAAGTGCCGCGCGACCATGATATTCTTTTTACAAACAATGGTATGCCCCTTATTAGGCTGGCTGAACTGACACTGCTTTACAGCAATAACCTCATGGCCGAGTTAATCCTGTTAGGTACGGCAAAAAAGATTTCAGGAAAGGTAATGGACCTTGAAAAGTCGGCAAGGATACTTGAAGATTTCTTTTCGGAAAAGATAAAAAATGTTAACTGGAAAGGGCTTTACCTGAATAACGGGTCGGGGCTCACAAGTGATAACCGGATTTCCCCGGAGCAGCTTCTTGCTGTGCTTTTATATGCTAATTCCTTTAAGTATGACGGAAGAAGTTATCTTTCCCTTTTACCCATATCCGGATGGAGGGGCTCTCTTTTTAGAAGGTTAAATAAACCGGATACAGCTTTTCGTGTTTGGGCAAAGACGGGTTCCATCAATTATGCCGTATCCCTGGCAGGTTACCTTTTTACTAAATCAAATAAAAAGATGCTCTTTGTGATAATAATTAATGATATGGATAAACGGAAATATTTTGATAAACACCCAAATATAAGGTTTAACAAAAGAACGAGGAGGGCGATCCACTGGTGGACAAAGAAAAATAAAGATGCCATAGATGATATCTTAAGTGAGTGGATAAAAAAAATATGATATTTTAGGCTTGCCGGGTATTATTTGTTTATCGTCAGCATTTTGCGCTTGTGCTCTTTAATGTATTTCTCTATGAGCTTGCTTGTTTTACTTCCGAATCCTGACCCTTTAAAATGAATCCCTATTATGAAAGAATCACCTGATTCATAAATATAGATTACCTCGCCCGATATCCTCATTGGCTGCTGTAGTTTAAAAATAAGAGCAAAGATTGTCCAATTCTGTTTTGCCAGTTTTTTAACAAATTCCCCGTCGGAACATCTGATCATTGCGCCACTGGGAGAAATATTTAAAACTCTTCCATTGATATCCTGGTTTTGCTGATTTGCATCGCGAATTTTATCACATGTTTTTATTGTGAGGTTATCAATACTTTCAATTTCACTTTCAGTGATTACATTTTCCATGGAGGCAACCATGAGATATCCGATTGGAAAAGATTTACCGGAAATGGAATTATAGATCATGGGCCTCATGAACATCGATTTATATTTTAACCCCAGTTCCGTAAATCTTTTACCCAGGTCATCCTTTAATTCGGGGTTCTCATTAAAAAAATCAGCATTCTCATGGAATATTTTTTGTGCGTTCTCAAAATCATCAATAAAAAGTTTATTCCCGCTTTTAACCGCATATTCCATTTCCGGGGAGGGGTTTTTGCTGTCCATAAAAAAAGATCTTTTTTAGATCGTATTCACCGAGTTTTTTTTCGCATTCTCTAAAAAAAACCTGGAAACTTATTGAGTTTTTTATTTGGTCCTGACTTTCATAAACACCCAGTATTGAAAAATGGTTAACAGTTGTCTCCCATTCACTGCAATCAACCCTCTCATATATTCTTGTGTCATCGGCAATTTTGCATTTATTAATATGAAGCTGGTAACTGTTATCATCAGGCACTATTTCTTCATCTTCAATAATGTCCATTTCCATTTCTATATACCTGTTTGCCAGTGTGTACAGGGTAACCTTATCCGATTTGATCTGTTTCACGAATTGCATTTTAAGGGTATTGTTGTTTTCCTTTGCCATTAATTTAACCGGAGTTATGTCATGGTCATCTTTAAGGTAGAGGTTGTCATAATTAATATATTTATCGATGATATGACATATTCCTTCGTCTTTATCTACTTTTTTGAAGTGGCGTTCTTTATTTTTTATAAAATCCATAATCTTTACATTCTAAATATTTCTAATATTGTAATATATGAATTTATGACATTTTTTACGAAAAGTCAATATTAATATTATGAAATATTAAAAAATTTGAATGTGTTTAATTTTTATGAAATATACCGATAATAAACATGAAATAATAATGGAGTTAACATGGAAAATATAATAGAAACAATAACATCAAATAATATTTATCTCATCATAGCAATTTTGTTTTTTCTGATGATAGTGATTCTCATTGTGAAAAAATTTTTCAAACTTTTTGTCATTTCAATTCTTGTTTTTACTCTTTATCTGGGTTATCTTGCTTTTACGGGTCAAAGCATCCCAAAGTCAAAGGAGGATGTTATTGAGCATATAACAGGTAAAGTTGTTGAGTTAAAAGAGTTTGGGATAAAAGAAATAATTGAAAATAAAAATCAAATAAAGAAGAATTAAAGCAGCGCCGCCGGGTGTTAAGTTTTATTCTATCTCAAGAAGGAAAAGGGTAACGTCATCTTCCTGGTCCTTTTCGCCGGTAAATTCCTTTAGTTGCCCGAAAAGCTTGTTAACGATATCTTTTTCGCCATCGTCAATTAAATTTTCAAAGTTTTCCTTTAACCTGCTTTCCTGAAACATCTCATTCTGGCAATTAAGTTGTTCTATTATACCATCGGTGAAAAATAATATTTTATCACCCTTTTCAATGTCAAACTCAACTTTATTGAATTTTGCATCAGCTAATATCCCCAGGCCCGGACCCTTGGCGTCTATAGTTTCAAAATCATTTAAGCTCTTTTTCCAGAAAAGAGGCTGAGGATGTCCTGCTTTTGAGAAGGTTATTTTTTTCTCCTTTTTATTTATGATGGCATAATAGCAGGTTGCGAAGAGCTGGCTCAACACATCGCAAAAATGATTATTAAGAAAATATAAAAGCTCTGCCGGTTTATTGCCTAAATCCTTAAGGATGATAGACAGGGCGCTTCTTAAAACACCTGTTCCCAGTGCTGCAGTAATTCCATGTCCTTCCACGTCGGCAATAATAATACCAATGTTGTCATCATCAATTTTTATGACATTTAAAAAATCACCGCCTATGGCAATGCACGGCTCATAAATAAATGATTGGCGCAAACCATCAGAGAAATCTGATTCTCCGTCAAGGTAATCGGTGCTTATGAAAAAATCCTGTATCTGCTTTGCGTGCGAAAGGTCCTTGTCAATTTCGATGATTTTATCAGTTTTTACTTTAAGTGTATGTTGAGAGAATGTAAAGTTTGCCAGTATGTTTCTAAAGCGGGAAAATGTTTCTTTCAGGCAATTTTTATAAAAGACATTTGCAATTTTTTTATTTTTTTGGAGGAGCTTATCAAAATCATTTTTTTTCAGCCGGAATATCTCGGTTTCCTCAAGAGTGACGATGTTTGCAGATCTTGGAAGCCGGTCAATAAGTGCAAATTCTCCAAAAATTGATCCCGAGTATAGATTTACAATATCAATCTTTTCATTATTTTCGGCAATTTTGGACACATTAACTGTGCCCTTTTTGATGATATACATTGAATTGCCCTTTGAACCCTGTTTGAAGATTGTTATATCGGGTTTGTATAACTTTGGTTCTAAAAGATGGACAATCTCTTCTAATTCTTCTTCCTCAAGACCTTTGAAAATCTGAATTTTTGTGAGGATGTTTATAATATCTTTTTTATCATTTTCCATTTTATTCTCTACCAGATTATTTGAATTTTTATGAATATCTGTCAATAAGTTTTTATTTCAAATAATTTAATCATTCCCAAATAATTCCGATATTAATTATATATACTTATGGGAGGAATATATGACGCCTGAAGAAAGAATTGTAAGTATGTGTCTTTTCGGTTTTATCAGAAGGGAGTCCAGGGATGAACAGAAAAGATGCCTTGAATCGATTAAATCGTCATATGGATTTAGAATTGCAAATATTGTGCGCCGCTATTTGGGATAAGTTAAAAGGGTAAATCTTTTTCGTCCTTCACTTTTTCCTTTTTGTACAGACTGTAATAAATACCTGCTTCATATTTCTGCTTAGTCACATCATATATTACGGCAATATTATACAAAGCGGCAATAAGGCTGTCATCATATTTATAAGAATTCTTAAATGCATGGAGAGCCCTGACATATTTTTCAGATAAATAATATGCCATGCCCAGATAAAAATATCCCTTTGATAATCTTTTGTCAAGGGTCACTGCCTTTTTTAAATGCTTTATGGCTTCGTCTAAAAATCCTTTTTTATACAGGTAGGCTTTTCCAAGTCCATAGTGGCCCAGGCAATAGTATGGGTTGATTTCAATTACTCTTTGAAAAATTTTTATTGCCCCATCAATTTTTCCATTGAGTGCAAGTTTCTCACCTGTTTTATACATACCCGTTGAATTAACACGGGCCGTTGCGTTGTTTACGGTAAGCAGTACGGCAGATAAAATCAGCGTGGTGAGAACTTTATTTTGCACCGGGGACCATCTCTTTAAGATTATCATAGAAGAACTTATCGATTCCCGTATTAAAGTACATGTAGACTACAAAAATTATCCACAGGATTAAGGTAAAAATGCACATAAACTTTAAAAGCCGTTCCGAACCGATTGCATCGGATTTGAAAAAAATCAGGATACAGCTCAGAGGCCATAGGAATAAAAGGTTAACGAAGATAAAGAAGAGGAACTCCTTTAAGAAATCCACTATTGAAACATACCAGTTCTGTGTAAAGCTGCTGAACCCCATTTTGATGCCATCAAATAGAAACCACGTATAAAATGCAAAGATAATGGTTGCAATAATCTTCCAGAAGATTTCTACCCTTGGACGGAACCACATTAGTATCATGGACAGTCCCCAGATTGTTGTGAAGATGAATAATGATTTATATAATGATTTAAATACAAAAATATCTTTCATAAGAGTAATTCCTTACGGTATTTTGTATGTGCCGGCATAACAGCCCCTGTTATATATATAGGCTTAAATCAAAAAAAATATTATTTATTTTTTAGTAAATGCTCATGAAGACGGCTTTTTCTTTTTAAAATAGGTAATAATTGGCGCAATTACAATAATTAAAAGGATAATCCAGATAATATCCACTGTTACCGATGAAAATACCACAATCACCAGAGATAATAAAAAGCTCATTATAATGAAAAGTGTCCAGCCGCTTTTTGATAAAGCTCCCAGTACGGGAACATCACTCTTTTTCCTTAATAGGACCATTGCCGGATGAATGAGAAAAATAAATCCCACAAATAGAATGGCAAAGCATGCGGGATGCCGCATCCAGCGCCATACAAAAAATTCTTTTAATTCTTCAATGGTCTTACCCTGTGAATAGGCACTTATAATAAAGAGTTTACCCATGCCCAGGTATTTGTTGGAAAGGTTGCCAACTGCGAACATTGGGTTCCTGGCATTTATGCCTGAAATAATAAAACGCCTGTCACCTGGTACGGGATTTTCCGGTTTTTCATAACTTCTTTTGGTCTTTGTTATATATATTGATTTGCGCCAGTCATTTTTGCCAATTACCTCTGCTTCTTTAACCCTGATATTGATCTCTCCAATCCTCAAATCTTCAGCCCGCTTTGTTTCACTTGAAATAAAAACCCACTTGTTTTCATAAACTTCTTTTGTAATGTGCTTTTTCCTGCCGTCCTTTGTGATGGTTTGGGTTATTATTTTCTTTACTTTTTTGTATTCATATAGAGAGCGGTTAAGGTATACAAACTGTTCCTTTGTTAATTCTTCCACTATGAGGTCTCCACCCGGTGTGCCCGTAAACTTAACCATTCCCGATGCACTTCCGGGTTTATTGGGATTAATTAACTTTGCATTTTTAACGGTCCATTGTTTGTTTATGATCCTTTCCCCCCTGTAGAGGATATAAAAACCAAGGAGTATAATGAGCGTGCCAATAATTGTCAGGACTAATACGGATTGATCCTTTAAACTTTCATTTTCAATTTTATCCCGGGATTTTTGGCCATCAGCGGATTTGTTATTATGTTCCATACATCGCTCCTCTGTATGATTGAATTAATCTTCCTTTTAAGGGGATATAATATTATTAACTCTTATAGTCAATAATGTCAATGGGAAAAATTATAATATTTATATTATTTTCCTTTACTAATTCAATTCAATTTAAACAATGAATGCTTGGGATAATTTAAAACTTATCGTGAAGAGAGTGGCGGATGTATGGACTGCTGCGAATCATAATTTACCGGGGATCTTATCAAACTTTGAAAAAAATGAAATATCTATCCTTATTTATAATCCCAATGATTTTATCATGCTCAAGCATTCCCAGGAATTTCAGGATTAATGTAAATATACCAGAGAATATTAGAATTTCTAAAGCGGAGATTATATCCAATATTAAAACTGATAGATACAGGAAAGACAGTAATAATATCCTTGAGGTCACTGTTTTTTATTATTCTTCCGGTGTGGAAGTAATGAAATATACTGAAAAAACCAGGTTTACATACAGCACAAAAAATGGAAGTATAAAGGCAATATTAAAATTCAAAAAAAACAGGAAAATTGAAGAGATAATTTTTATTAGCGCAAAGGGTAAGAACAAAGAGGAGATACTAAAAAACTTTTCCCTTAAAATGAGAGAGGTCCTGCGTTAACCTATCTTTTAATTTCCAATTGATATGCAAGCTTTACTGCTTCAAGCATGCTCTCGTAACCTGCAATTCCCTTTCCCGCAATATCATAAGCTGTACCGTGGTCAACTGACGTCCTTGTGATGGGAAGCCCCAGTGTTACATTGACACCTTTGTCAAATGCAAGAAGTTTGAATGGAATAAGGCCCTGGTCGTGATATTGGGCAATCACCAGGTTGTATTTTTTCCACTTATGGGCAATAAAAAGGGTATCTGCCGCAAAGGGCCCTTCGATATTTATGCCTTCTTTCTTTGCCTCGTTTACGGCGGCCCCTG
Organism: Spirochaetota bacterium; assembly: GCA_042569985.1. GTDB lineage: Bacteria > Spirochaetota > UBA4802 > UBA4802 > UBA5550 > JBHPHB01. The sequence goes on from JBHPHB010000094.1 coordinate 10,795, forward strand.
TTATGGACGTATCAAAGTCTCCGATTGCACCATCGTCACCGCAATGGGGGTCAATGCCAGTAATTGCAAGCTTAACTTCGCCGCCGTCAATTGACTTAATGGTATCATTCCCCATCTTTATTACTTCAAGGAGCCTTTTTTTGTCAATTCTCTCTATAACTTGCGCAAGTTTAATATGAGTGGTGGCAAGCAGTACCCTGTAATTTTTAGAAAACATCATCATATATGGTTTCTTTGAGTTTACCAGGTCCGCAATATACTCGGTGTGGCCCGTAAAGGGTGTGCCCGATTTTTCAATAAATCCTTTATTAACGGGCCCGGTCACTACTGCATCTATAATTTTATTTTTCCAAAGGGAAACAGCAGTATCAATATATTTTTTCGACTCAATGGCGGATTGTATGTTTCCCTTGCCCGGAGGGGGAAGTTTTTCTTCCGGTTTTTCATAACTTCTTTTGGTC
>JBHPHB010000095.1:0-11232 GCA_042569985.1 Spirochaetota bacterium
ATATTATATTCTGAAAAAAATACTGAAATAGAGTATAATTTTTTATCAAATATTAATGAAAGTTATTATAGAAATGCACACTATGGATTTTCAATTATTAAATATCTACATGAAAACAATGAATTAAGAATATTTTTACATAGATTATCAGATGAAAGTTTTAATGAATATAAAGCCGAATGTTTTCTTGATGAATTTAGTTCTTATGAAACAAGAATGATTAATGATTTTATTATCAAAGGATGTAATTTCATTGCTATTGAAAAAAGTTTAAAAGATCCAGGTTATGGATATGCTTTTGTTTGTCGGTCCGGATATTATAGGCCGTTAGTAACGATGTTAGATGAAGAACAACTTATATATTCGTTAATTCACAATAAAACAATTATTGAATTAGATGGTATCAAAGATTTCCCAAAAGATTTATTATTTAAACCACTTCCTTATGACCACTTTAAAATAATTTCCGGTCAATATGCAAAGATATATAAATCAAGAATCCACGGTAATGGAAGTTTGATTACAAATAATAATATTTTTGATTATGTTTAAAAGGATATAATAAAATGAAAAAATCAAAAGATTTATTATCAATGGGATTCCATGAACTTGATGATAAGCTAAATGGATTAAACAAAGGGGACCTTGTTGTAATTGCTTCCAGGCCCGGGGTAGGCAAGACAGCTTTTACATTAAATATATTAAGCCATATTGCTAAAAAAGAAAAGGTACCGGTGCTTTATTTTTCATTGGAAGAGACAGCTTCAAAGATTGGATTAAAATTACTGTGTATTGAAACAAAGATAGAATCAGAATCGATAAACAATGGCAGCATCACTCCTGAAGATTTGAAAGAAATTTTTGATGCAGCAGGGAAGTTATCGGAAACTGATATTTATATTGAAGACATGTCTTCAATCACTGTTCTTCAGATTAGAGATAAATTAATTAAAATGCAAAAAGAATTTGGGATTGGGCTTGCAGTGATAGATTATTTACAATTGATTAAATGCAATCCATCGATACAAAGAGATAATCATATCACAATTCTATTAAGATTATTAAAACAAGTGGCAATGGAACTTTCCATTCCGGTTATTGTTACTTCTCAGCTTCCATTGCATGTTGATGAAAGAGACGGAATTCCAGATCTTAATGATTTTGGAGATGATGAGGACAATGTTGATGTGATTATATTTATGCATAGGTTAAACAAAATCGGAAGCCAATCGGGAATGGAGGATATTGCAAATATCATAATAGCAAAGAATAAAAATGGGGAGGTTGGAGATTTTCCATTAAGATTTATTGAGAATAATTTAAGATATGAATCTTTAGTAGACAAAAAGCATTAAAATGATTTTATTTATTGAAAAATTAACATGGTATATTAAAAAATAGTAAACTACCTTAAATATAATGGCTATGAAAACAGGACCTCAATCAAAATCGGATAATAAATTTACGGCAAAATGCAGATTGCTGCAGTCTAAATACAGGGCTGAAGTATTGAAGGAACCTCATGGAGCCGGACCAACAAAGAACAGTAAAAAGGTTTATGGGAATATGCTTGTAAATGGTGAAGAAACCGGTTCAAATTTTATTACCCGTACTGCTTTTGATTTCGCAAAGGAAAAGGTGAGACTTAAAAAAGAGAATAAGTACCTTACTATTGATGAATTCAGGTTATTCAATAACATGCTCAGCAGCATGCCCATGTGTTTTAATCTTTTCTCAGACTTGCGTAAACTCTTGAAAGAAAACAAACATGAAGCTTCCAGAATAATAAAACAAATCTTTATCGAAATACCCTGGATTCATACAGTAACAGAAATTGATGTTGAATTCATCCCTACGCCAATTGAAGACTATACTAATGATAAATCGGCCTTTGATGCAATGATTATTGCGGAGACTGAAGATGGACAGAGAGGGCTTATAAGTATAGAAACAAAGTACACTGACCTTTTAGGAACAAATACAGCTTCAGATTCAAAGAAGAAAAATGAACTTATTGAAACCGGAGGATTTTTCAATAAGGAATTAAGGAAAGAGTTAAAAGTTAACGGGTACAAACAGATACACCGGAATTTCTTACTAACCTATGCTTATGCTGTTAGAAATAATTTCAAATATTTCATTAATGTTATATTATCGCCGGAAGAGGATACTGTTTCGGTTTCTGAAATCGATGATATGAAGAAGATGATGACAAAGTATAAAGATTGTATCCAAAAAGTTAGCCTTCAGGACTTTGTAGACAGAGGGGTAAACTGTAATAACAAAGAAATAAAGAATGTTATGTATAAGTTTAAAGAAAGATATTTAAATTATTAAACAAATCCCACAACCTAAACCCTCGCCACCTACCTTATCAAACTCCCTCCTGTTATATTATTAACATAACAAATAATATATCAAGGAGGTTTAAAAGTATGTCGGAAAGCAAAACAGAAGAAAAGAAATCCAGTTTCAAGGAGTTGATGACAGGAATTGTTGCCATAGTAGTAATATGGCTTTTAGTTGATTTATTCGTGTGCAGTTCAAAAACTCCTAAAACAGCTAAAGAATTGTCAAAGGTAAAAGTTGTAAATCACACGTATCGCTCCTGGGGAGGTATTTTCGATTCTTCAGTGCATAGGATATGGGTAAAGAACAATACAGGGGAGGACCTTGATTGGTTAGAGTTAAAATTATCATATTACGGCAGAAAAGGAAAACTTCTTAAAGAAAAGGAAGAGACTTTTTCAGGCCATGAGGGATTTAATGATTTTGGGAATCCCGACAAAAAGGGCATTTTCAAAAAGGGCAAAACAGTCAGGCTAAACATTGGCAAATGGAGTCGCAATGCATATAAGATGGATAATACAGTAAAGCTGGGAGAACAGTCTGCAGTGTATCTTGGAGATGATGCAGAAAAAGTCAAAAAGGTTAAAGTAAAGATACTGGATTATTCAGTTGCAGAAAAGAAAAAATAGATTTTATATTAAAACGGTTGCCCAACAGATTGGTTGAGGAATCATGTTTGTTGGGCAACTAATAGCTTAGAGGTAATTATCTTATGAAAACTAAAAAACAAACAAACAAGAAACAGCAAAAAGGAAATTGTGAAGTTATTAAATTTGACAGGTTACTCAACAATAACAAGGAGTATAAGAAGCATCTTGATGGATTGCTGGAGCATCTGAAAGAAAGCTATGAAAAAATTAATCTACATGCTATTAATCTTGCAGCGGCTGGTGTTTGGAAAGAGTGGAGTGACAGTATACCGGTTGGATCTTATTTTCAATTTAATGAAAAAATGCTTTTAGATTGTGGTGATAAGAATGTTGTTAAACTGCTTAATTTATTGGAGGATATTGATAATACAATTGACTATTTGGGAGGGAGTGGTGAAAAAAGATAACCTCACATGTTTTTCGGACAATGATGATGAGTTCTTACTTCCACAATCCCAGCTTATTTTTCCTGGCATACCTGTATGCCTTCACAAACCTGTCTGCATACTTCACATTGGGAGGGTAGGTCATTACACTGGCATATCCCGATTTTACAATAACTTCATTGAGCATTCTTCCATCAGCAAGATAAACATAGGCTAAGAGCCTGCCATACCTGTCCCTGAGCTCAACATCAAATTCAAGCTTAACAGTATCTCCCTTTCTTAAAATGCTTTTGACAAACCTGGTGGCTCTTTTTCCCATCCTGGTAATTGTTTTGATATCTTGTCCGCTTCTTTCGGAGTCTCTTTTTGTTTTATAGTTATACCTGCTTTCAGGTGTGTCAATTCCTGTGAGCCTGACTTTTTCCTTCTTGCCCTTGTAATATACGGTAATCGTATCTCCGTCAACAATACCGGTAACCTTAACTTTGTGCAATTGAGCCGGTAAAGTTAAAGGAATTAAGAGAAATATAAAAAACAGAGGTTTTAATGTTTTCATTATGTTTATCCTTTATTTAAATAATAAAAAAAGCAAGAAATATTTTTGCCCTCACAGGCGGGCATATCCCTTTTGAAAAGGGGAAACTAATGCCACTTTTGAACGGGCAAAAGTGGCCAAAACCCGCGCCTCTAGGCCGGCGTGGCCCAACGGTTTCAAATATACAATTACAGTTGTTGCCGGCGTAAAAACATCCTGTTTTATCCGGCAAACCTCGGCATCCATGCCTCGCTTCTTTAGGATTTGCATGTATTGGATGCTGTCAGTACTGCGGTGATTGACATCTGACGAACAGGATGTTCTAATGTCGACGTCGCACAGGATGTGCAGAAAGGCGTCGACCTGTCAACACTACCTTAGCAAAATGACCTCCTGTCATTTTGATTTAAATTAATACATGTTTTCCAACTTTCCATTTTTCAAATGCTTATATGGTTTATACAATAACATCAGGGGAAGAAAGGTTATATATACTATAAACCTTATCAACCTGTTTTCACTAATTAACTTAAATAAATAGCTAATAAATAAAAATGCGCTCACTATAGTGATTATGGGGAATTCGATTATGATTAATAATATAATTAATAGTTTCATTTCTGAGTTTATCCTTTTATTAAATGATTCTGGTTTTGATAATTATTATTTTTCTTCCTCAATAATCCCTGCGCTCCAGTTATCTGCATACTGAAGAAGCCGTGTTAAGGGAGTTTCCCGGTGTGCAACTGAATGGTTTTCTTCGATATATTGCCCATCATGATAGCGTATTGCCTGGGCCTCCCCAGGAGTAAGAGTAATGTGCTGAGACACAAGATAGAGACTCCTTGTTGCGATGTCCATGTGAGTACATTCTTTATTGATAATGTATTTCCTGTTGCGGTTCTCCACCTGCCATTTGTCGGGATTCTTAATATAATAGGGTATTCCCGGATATCCCAGTTTTCCCAAATCATGGAAGAGTGCACAGATTATGCAGCTCTCGAGGGATAGTTCGGGCATGAGTTCCCGTCTCATCTTGAGGAGGGTCTCAGCCACATTGACTGAGTGTTCAAGAAGGCCGCCTTCGCAGTTAAGATGAAACCTTGTGGAGGCAGGGGAGGTGAGCCAGGTTGTTTCGTCTCTAAGGAACATGTCAAAATCCATTACCTCTTTTGACCTTTCTTTAATAAATCCGAGAAGCAATTCATATTTTTCTATAACAGGCATTTCCCTGCGGCTCATTACCTGCCACAGAACGTCATCCCAGTCGCCCCTGAATTTTAATGCCCTGTCATCAATATAGATGTCTGCAAGGGGCTTGTCACTTGGCCACTGCGGGTTTGGATTAGTATTGATTTCATCAAAATAGATATTGTTTTTAAGCAGATATTTTTTCAGCTCTTCCTTGTGCTCCGTTGTGTTGGGGCGTGCAGTGTGTATAATAATCTTGTAGCCCATCTTCATAAGTTCCCCGGTAACCCTGGAACCTCCATCTATTGGTATGCCGAATTCATTTATGTTATCTGAGAATTTGGCCAGTACACCGTCAAAGTCGATGCATATTGTGTTTGTCAGGTATTTTTCTGTTGTAATCATTTGTTTCTCCGTAAATTAATTTTTGTAAGATCAATATAATAAATATATTTTATTAAGGTACCCCTCGGGTGGTTATGTCAGGCTGTTTAAACATGGTATTATATTGATATATAATACCATGGAAGGTGTGACAGATGGTGTCGTATGTGAATTTAAATTAATATATATATGTTTAGGACATTATTTGTCATACTGATATTATTATAATTGACAGAAGGAAATTTAAATACAGGATTTATAAGTATAATAAATACAGGTGCATTAAATGGATTACAGCAAACCAATAAAAAACAGTTACTGGGTTATCCCCGAAAAATTTCTTGCAGGAGAATACCCGCGTGACTATGATGAAGAGTCTTCAATAATAAAGATTAAATATCTCTTGCAAGCTGGAATAACCTGTTTTATTGATTTGACGCATAAGAATGATTCTCTGGAACCATATTCAGATATTGTCGGGAAATATTCGAATAATGAAGCATTTGTAAGACACTTTCCAATTCTGGATATGTCCATACCTGAATCAAGAAGTATTACAACAGAAATACTGGATCAAATTGATAGTGTAATCGATAAAGGTGGTGTTGTTTATATTCATTGCTGGGGCGGAGTTGGAAGAACAGGCACTGTTGTGGGATGCTGGCTTGCAAGGCATGGATATAAAGGAAGCGAAGCTTTAAACCAATTAGAGAAACTCTGGCAAGATTGCCCCAAATCAGCAAACAGGAAGTCACCTGAAACAGAAGAACAGACGTCCTATATTGTTAACTGGCATGAAGATGCATTAATCCCCATGGAATCGAGATTTACGGGTTGTCTGCTTGGATTGGCATCCGGGGATGCACTGGGTACAACAGTTGAATTCCAGCCCCCTGGATCATTTGAGCCTCTTACCGATATTGTTGGCTGCGGTCCTTTTGATCTCAATCCAGGCGAATGGACTGATGATACCTCAATGTCACTTTGCCTTGCTGAGAGTTTAATTGAGTGTGAAATGTTTGATCTCCGTGACCAGATGGACCGTTATATTCGCTGGCGCGATGAGGGCCATTTAAGCAGTAATGGTAAATGTTTCGATATCGGTGGCACCGTATCTGAAGCACTTTCCGTATACAAAGAATCGGGCAATCCAATTTCAGGCCCTGCTCATAAACATTCTGCCGGCAATGGCTGCATTATGCGCCTGGCACCTGTGCCGATGTTTTATGCTTCAGATCCGGAGGATGCAATAATAAAAAGTGCTGAAAGTTCAAAGACAACTCATGGAACAGAAATGTGTTTAGATGCATGCAGGTATTTCGGGTCATTGATTGTTGGTGCATTAAATGGTGAATCCAAAGATAATTTGCTGTCACCCTACTATTGCCCGGTTGACAATTATTGGGACAAGTATCCCCTTTGTATTGATGTAGACAAAATCGCCAGGGGTTCCTTTAAAGAAAAGGAACCTCCTAAAATAAAAGGTACAGGATTTGCAGTAAGGTCACTTGAAGCTGCTCTGTGGGCTTTTCATAAGTCGGATAATTTTAGAGACGGCTGCTTGCTCGCTGTTAATCTTGGAGATGATGCGGATACAACGGGCGCTGTTTATGGCCAATTGGCCGGTGCTTATTACGGAGAAGAGGGGATTCCTTTTTTTTGGCGTGAAATTCTTGCTCATAAAGAGTTGATAAAGAGATATGCAGATGAACTTTTTCAGTTAAGTTTGCGTTAGTATAAATAATCAGGCTGCCTTTTCCCAGTGTTTGGGAGTCTTTTTACAGTGCATAGCAGTTATTACAACACCGTCATGGGAAACTATAACGGCCTTCCCGGAATGCTGTAGAATTGATTTGTCCCTGCATTTTGAACTCTTAAGCGCCTTGTTGTTAAGCCAGTAGGCCGTTGCATTGTCACCGGCATAAAATATGCTGCCGTATAGAAGAATATATTCAATTGCCGATTCGGAGATTCCCCTGCCGGATGCCCTGAGCTGTCCGTGATAGGAATAAATGATTTTGTTTAATTTATCAAATCTTGAAATATAATTGCTCTTCATGTTCCCTCCCTAAAAATAAAATTAGATTACCTGGTTCTGTATGACTCCTTATCAACGCCCGGTATTTCCAGTTTATCCAGAAAAGTTGCCCTTATGTGCCTGCTGTTCATGAATACTTCACTATTGAAGATTTCCACATGGAAAACCATGTTGTCTTTAAATACAAAAAAGAATTCGTTATCGGGTTTTGGAATTTCAAACATTTTTTTCCTCCATGTAACGTTAGACCGATAACAAAAAAAAATATCGGATATTTTTATAAAATATTTTTATAGGGTGAAGAAAGAATACTGCACTGAGATGGATAATTTTAAATGCTAAAATTAATAAGTGTGATAAATCTATGATATTCTCACGAGTTTCTTTCTGTTGAGATCGATTCTTTTATGCAGCTCGCTGTCACAACTTGCACATCTGAATCCCCCGGGAACATAGAATCCGCATGATTCGCAGTATACACCGTGTATTTTGTAGTACTCCATTGCTTCCATGATCATTTTTTCTTTTGACTGGAATATTCTATTAAATATAAATCTGATAAAACTGAAAATTTTTGTGATGATCCATATGATGCCTATAATAATGACAGCAAGGCCAAAAGTGAAAACGGCAAGTTTAATAAAGTCTTCAATATGTTCATTCATAGATTTCATCTGTTTAACTTCCTATCCTTGAATTATCTCAATGAAAAATTTTATTATTGGGAGGATAATAAAGTATCCCACAAGAAGGTACCCGATGGCGGTGCCGATAAAATATCCTGCAATACCCCAGGGTATGCACTGGCCCACGGAAAACCAGAAATTTGATTTACCCGATTGCCTTGTGTTTACTTTCTTTTGTAAACTATACGGCCTGACTACATTGGTTAGATAATTTTGCCTGTTGTTCATATAATCCCCCTTAATTAAATAACAGCTTTAATATCTTTATGGCTATTATCAGTTTTAGTATGAAAATTAGAACCAGTAAAATCACATACCCCGACAGGGCAGTAACAAAGAAGTTACCGGCTCCGGCCCAGAAACCTGCCTGTTTTCTCCTTTCATAATGAGATGGCCTGTGATACTCAATACTCAAAACTGGCTCCTTAAATTATTATAAAAATAAACAGTAATATTAGCCCTCCAATAATCCAGGGAAGAGCCCTCAATAAACTTTCCCAACCGGACATCATTCCCATGCTGAAGGATTCACCTCGGCCGGGGACATAGTCATCATAGTCGTTGTCTGACTGTTCTAAAATTAACCTTTTGTAGCTCATGGGTAGTGCCTCCTTATAAGGGAATTGGTTAATATGTCTTTAATCCTGATAATATTAGACTATAATGAATAAAGAATATCGGAACTTTTTAGGAAATTTTATGAAAATTTTCGAATACGAGTTTCAGCGTGAATATCATGTTTATCAGTATATAATTGAATATATCATACGTTATGAGACAAACAGTGACGTAAACATTCATTTAGTGAGGATAGGTTTAACTTTTGTGAGTTAATATAAAGTGGTTTTGTAGAAAAATATGCTTTAACCTGTGAACTTCAATGATATAAAGCTCTTTAAGTCTTCTGAGATAATAAAATCACCTTCGCTAATATTTTCGAAGTTTACTATGCCGTCTCTTGGTGAGGCAATCTTGAAGTCATTGCCTTTTATAAGATAGTATCGTGATTTTTTATCGACAGCATCTATCTCAATACTGATGCCTTTCTTGAGTTTGATAATTTTAATTGAGATAGTATCATCTTCAACGGGAAATTTGAATTCAAGTATATTTGTAGATTTTTTTGACAACACATATGCCTGGGGATAATTCTGAGTGTAAGTATTATCAATTGGCATTAACCCTTCTGCTGCAACCTGGATGGGGACCTTGTAATAAAAGGGTGTATCAGTGTTTTGTTTCTCTGCTTTTTTCATTAAAAAAAAACTTTCAAGGAAGTACCTGCAGGAATCACATTCTCCAAGGTGGTCAATAACTTTATCCTTTTCTTCATCAGTCAAGGGGCTGCCGTCTGCCAGGGCCCCGACTAGTTCTTCATAATCATCCTTGCATGGTTCTGTTTCTATAAGTTTGTGTATTATTTTATCTTTCATGTGTCAATGCCTTTCAAAATATTTTTTTTCCTTTAAAATACTGTTCAAAGTGATTTTTTATATCTGTCACGTGGCCCGATACAGTAGACTGACTTATCTTTAATATCTCTGAGATTTGCTCCTGTTTAAAGCCGTCATCAAAGTACATTTTATATATTGTTTTCTTTCTGGCGCTCATTTCCGCAATGCAGTCGCGGATTTCATTATATGTAGCTTCCCTGGTTTCTGATATATCTGTATCACGTTCAGTTTCGCGTGGATCATTCCTGAGTTCAATAAATATGTCATGCCCTTTTAAGTCGCTTTCTTCTGAAAGAACTCTATCAAGTGAAACCGGCATGTTCTTTATGTTTTTTTTAACCCAGGATGAAAATGCGTTAGAGGTTACCCTGAAAACAAAGGTTTTGAGTTGTGATCTTTTGTTAAATTTAGCAAGGGCATAGGTAAGGAACCTTTCACATGTAAATTGATAAATATCTGAAATGTCATCATAGGAAAGTTTGTAAGTAGAATTAATATAGTGAATCGTTTTTAATATATTATCATGGAAAAGATCAAAAAATCTTGCATAATCAATTTCACCGTCCGGGAGGAATATTTCATCATAGTCATTTTTACTTTCCGGAATGGTCTTATTTTTTTCTATAGAATTATCACACATGTTTGAATAATAATTAACCAATAAATTTACTGTCAAATAGTTTTTGTAATTATTAAGTCTCATTTTAACTTTCCCTGTTATTTCAGGGGATGTCCTTTTAATGTGTTAAAAAATTATAAATTAATTGTTAAAAAAAATTACTAAGATATTCTATATATTATTAGACTATATTCGCTAAATAATATCGGGAAAAAGGAATATTGTGGTAAAAAAAATTGATGAATATAAATAACGAAAGAATATTGACACTACATTTTACTTGGATTTGCTAGAGGATTCCTGTTTACCTGGCAGGGGAAAAACAGTTTATTATCTAGAATTGCATCATTCATGTTAACTCTATAAATCAATAATTTATTGGCTAATAATTTTTAATTTTAATAGTCTTGCAATTAAGGGATTTACTAAATCAATTTTTATAAGCTCAATGTCATTGCTTTTGTTATTATGTTCGATTTCAAGATAATTTCTTAGAGTTATTATATCCTGTTGCATAATTGAATTATCTATTGAATCAATTAATTCATCATTAATTTTATGTCCATGTAGTGAAGCAAGAATTGCATCACAATATCCTCCCATGGAATAAAATGAAGTTCCTATAGAAAGTTTAATGATGTTTTTTAGAAATTTTTCATAAAGAAGTGAATTATTTCCGCGTATAAATTCAATTAATTCATCAATCAATAATAAGTAATTATTTTGCTCTTTTGATATTTTATCACCAAAATTTATATTTCTATCTTCTTTAATCCATTTTAAAACCATATATGTGACTTCCGTATCTTCAATATTACTAATTAACTCAAACATTAGAAAAACACTTTCGGATAATGGACTATCAATGAAAATAATTTTTAAATAATTACTAACAGATCTATTTTGTAGATTCAATTGATCTTTTTTTGTCAGTATAAAC
>JBHPHB010000096.1:0-11055 GCA_042569985.1 Spirochaetota bacterium
GATAATTGGTAAAATGGTATATAAACTCTAAGGAAACCTCGATTATAACATCCATTCCATTCACTTTTTTCTTGACACAGATATTTTAAAAATGCTAAAATAAGGCGATTCATGTTTCGTTTTATTGAAATCAGAAGTCGGAATAATTAAAAATGTTTTAAAAACCAATTCCTCACAAAAAAAAATGATTTCATTCATACTAACTCCTGGCTTCTATGTTTCGGTTGAGGGTTGTAAATTCTTTTTCACTAATAATTATAATGATATAATATTATTATGTTAAATATTTACCAATTCAACCACTCTGGCACGGAGGAGTAAATGATTAAAGCAATTATTATGGCGGGGGGAGAAGGCAGCAGGTTGAGGCCGCTTACATGCAACAGGCCAAAACCAATGATCCCTGTAATAAACAAACCTGTCATCGAACATGCAATTAATCTGCTTAAAAAACACGGTATAACAAATATCATTATTAGCCTTTTTTACAGGCCGGAAAATATTCAGAATTACTTTGGCGATGGTTCGGACTGGAATGTAAAAATTACTTATTCTGTTGAAGAGACTCCCCTGGGTACAGCCGGTGGCGTAAAAAAAGCAATAGGGAAAAATGAACATACCATTCTTGTCCTCAGCGGTGACGGGTTAATAGATTTTAATATCACCGAAATCCTGTCATTTCATAATAAGAAAAAATCGCCCTTCACAATTGTTTTGACCCATGTAAAAAAACCAACGGAATATGGAATAGTTATTACCAGGGATGACGGCAGGATCGAAAAGTTTCTGGAAAAGCCCGCATGGAGTGAAGTATTTACTGACACGGCAAACACAGGCATGTATGTCATTGAACCGGAAATAGTTAACAGGTACATTCCGGAAGATAATAAATTTGACTTCTCCCTGGACCTCTTCCCGGTATTACAAAAGAATAAAGTGCCTTTACATGGATATATTGCAGATGGGTACTGGTGCGATGTGGGCAACCTCACCTCTTACTCAAGCGTGCACAAAGACATACTTGATGGAATGGTAAAGGTAAAAATGCCCGGTAAAAAAATCGGTACAACAGTATGGGCGGGCAAAGATGTGGAAATACACTCCGATGCTGAAATCACCGGCCCCGTTATATTGGGAGATTTCGTAAAGATAAAGAAGGGGGCCCAGGTTTCAGAATTTTCCGTTATTGGCGCAAACTGCATTATCGAAGAGGAAGCTTCAATAAAGAGAAGCGTCCTGCTGCACAGTACGGTTATCGGCCGAAAATGCGAACTCCGGGGAGCGATAATCGGCAAAAGATGTATACTGGGGCAAGGGGTTTCCATATATGAAGGTTCGGTCATCAGTGATGACTGTCAAATTGGAACAGATGTTTCCATCCTTGCAGGCATTCGCGTGTGGCCGGAAAAGGTAATTGAGCAGGGCACAACCCTCACCACTGACCTCATCTGGGGTCAAACCGAGAAAAAAACACTCTTCAGTTCCCATGGCATTGAGGGTACATTTAACGTAAAAATAACTCCGGAGTTTGCTTCAAAGCTGGGCTCTGCAATCGGGGCTTTTCTGGGCAAAAATTCCAAGGTCATAATCAGCCGCGACACAACCTCTGCTGCCCGACTTATAAAGAGGGCTTTCACTGCAGGGTTGCTTGCAATGGGTGTTGATGTTTATGATATGGAAATTGAATCTGTTCCCATAAACAGATATTCCACCAGGTTCATCAATGCAGACCTGGGAATCTACATACAGATATCACCATTAACGGGACTTCAATTTATCCAGATAAGACTATTTAACAGGTACGGCTTTCAGTTAACCTATAGTGAAGAAAAGAAGATTGAAAATATTTTCTTCAGGGGTGATTATCCGAGAAAAAGCGCCTTTGAAACAGGTAAATTATATTATCCCCCTCACCTGGTAGATTCATATATTACAAATACACAAAACTATATTGATAATAAAGTATTAATAGAAAAAAAACCAAACATTATTGTTGACTGTTTTAACGGTACTGCCGCCCATGTTTTTCCCGAACTCATCAATGCCTTTGGCTGTGAAGTAACAATACTGCGCGGACAAATCAAGGAAACCGACACAGAAGAGGAAATGAAATCTGAAACAAGAAAAACCCTGGGTAATATTGTAAAGATGGCAACAATGAACAAGGACATCGGGGTAATGATTGGGCCTCATGGGACCCAAATAACAATTATTGATGAGATGGGGGATATTCTAAATAATGACGACATAAGCGCAATACTCTGCTTAAACTATTTAAAATATGAAGGTACAAAAAAGATCTATGTACCGGTGACTACTTCAAAGCTAATAAATGACCTCATTGAATCCAATGGCGGCGAAGTCATCCTTACAAGCTCTACCCTCAGGGCACCTGAAAAAACAAACGATATATTCGGCACAAAAAAACCCATGAAATATCCCTACCTGGAGTTAAAGTATGATCCCATGATCTGCTTCCTGAAGATCCTGAATTACCTGTCAATGGAAAATAAAAACCTATATGAAGTAAAGGAGATTCTTCCAAAAAGCAATATAGTAAACACTTCAATTTACTGTACAATAGAAGAAAAAGCATCAATTATGAGAATGGTCACAACAAATGCCGATGAAGATAAAATCGAATTAATAGATGGAATTAAAATAAATGAAGATGATGCATGGATTCTGATATTACCCGATGCTACATACCCATTAATCCATATATACGGTGAAGGCGATTCAGTAGAAAGCAGGGACAGAATTATTGAGGAATATAGTGTAAAATTAAAAAAATATAAAAGCAGCCTTGAAACAATGGCAAATTTTATTAAAAATATATAGCCGCCCAAGCCTGATACTTACCTGGTGACATTAAACCTTGACACATTTGACTTATTAAAATTAAATATCGCATGGCATCATAAACAAATTTATAAGGATATAATATGTATGAAGTAAATCAAAAAAGACTGGTTAAAACCTTTATCGACCTTGTTAAGATACCCTCACCTTCATGGAAGGAACATGACATGGTATCATATATCATAAAAAAAGTTAAAAAACTCAATGTAAATTATAAAAAATATCCATGCGGAGATTCGTACAACCTGTATTTGTCATTAGATGGCAGTAAGGACACCCCTCCCCTGCTCCTGTCAGCGCATATGGACACAGTGGGCACACTCGACAGGGTAGTACCCATAATTACAGAAAAAAAAATATCTTCAGACGGCACCACAATACTTGGCAGCGATGATAAGGCTGCCATAGCCATATTTATGGAAGCTCTACACATTATCAAGGAAAGAAAAATTGAACACGGTCCAATCGAGATCATCCTATCCTGTGCTGAGGAAGTTGGTTTGCATGGGATAAAAAATTTTGATACAGGCCTGATCAGAGCAAAGGAGGCCATTGTTTTTGACAGCAGTGACAGGGTTGGAAAAATAATTTTAAAGGCCCCCTATCATTCGATCATGGATATTAAAATTAAGGGCAAATCTGCCCATGCGGGCATGGAGCCGGAAAAGGGAATAAATGCAATAAAGGTACTTGCAGAAATTATTTCAAAACTCCCGTCCGGGAGAATTGATAAAAACTCCACCATGAATGTTGGTTTTATTTCCGGTGGGAGGGCAACAAATATTGTACCTGATGAAGCAGAGGCCAAGTTGGAAATAAGATCTTTTGACAAGGAAAGATTAAATAATCATGAAAAAAAAGTAAATGATACAATAAAGAAGGTTGCATCCAGGTACAGGGCAAAATCAAAAATAAACAGAGAACTTGAGTATACAGGTTTTTCAATTAACAGGAAAGATAAGATTGTGGCACTTACAGAAAGTGCGATGAAAAAAATCAACATTACACCTGAATTTATTATTTCGGCAGGCGGCAGTGATGCCAATATATTGAACAGGGCAGGAATTAAATCTTTAAACATCTCCTGTGGAATGAGGAATGTACACACCAACAAGGAATATATATTGATAAAAGACCTTGTCAACGGAGCAAGGTTGACACTGTCAATTATCGATTCGGTTTGACTATAACATCCTAGCAGGAGAGTTATTCTCCAGTCTCTCCTGCAATCTCCCCCTAAATCCCCCGGAGGGGGACTTAAGATTTATCTTTAATTATTATTTTAGTAAAGTTTGATAATTCTTTTTATATATTATCATAAAATAATTGGCAAAAAAGTTTATCAGAAAAAATTCCAATACTTGGGAGCCCCGCTCCGGGGGGGTATGGGGGGCTGCATAAAAATCATATCATATCTTTACTGCATTGCTTCATTTCTCAGATCTTTTACAATATCAGCTATAAATTTATCCTTTGTAGCTTTACAATATACTGAAAAATTAATTATGGGGCTTACTTTTGCCGAACCCACATTCCTGTATTTAACATGAAAAACCATGTCTACCCCATGAACTCCATTATTTGAAAATGAATATCTTATCCTTTCCAGATGCCGGTTATCGGGATCGGGAGCCGATACTATGTATCCCTTTTTCCATCTCCTCATATTTTCAGGCCTGTCCATCAATTTCTTTAAATAAAAAAGGCCCTCTTTATTGGGAGCCAACTTAACATTGATCCCCGTTTTTCTTGTCTCAGAGAGATATACTTCACCCCTATCGCCATTGATTATATCCATCTTTATCTTCCTGAACTTATCAGCGGGGTAAATTCTTCCGGGCCTGGGATCAAATTTGTAACTCTTCTTATCAATATAGTAATGACAGACCAGGTCAACCTTCCCGTCAGAATTCTTATCCTTAATTAATACAATTCTCCTGTGTCCGGTTTTAAAAACACCAAGGATTACATTGGTTGTTTTTCCTATTACCTGGAGAAATGAATAGTCTTCATTTGTTGCAGGAATCGGAAGTCTTTTTAGATCTTTTACTTCCACATCATTTTGGTGGATATAAACTCCCCGGGCAATATTTTTCTGGATTCTTAAAGCAGCACCATCTATGCTGATAAAAACTATTATAGAAATTATTGTAAATATGATAAAAAATTCCCTTTTAAACACTTTGCACCTCCCTTGAGTTTTAATACTTTTGATATATTTATAAAACCGATTGACAGCTATTATATCCTATCTCGTAATATTAATCAAGCTTGTTTTTGTTTATTTTATTTCAATAACAATAAAAAAAGCCCAATCCTAAATGGACCGGGCAGTTTCCTGGTATAGTATTAATTCAATACTAGATGACAATTTATATGATTATAATCAGAGTTGCTGCCCCGTTTCAAGGTCAAGGGCTGTTTCCCTGTTTCTTGATTTAATGATTAACTTATTATCTCTTAACTTAAGCTTACCGTCATTCTTAATGCTCTTTCTCCAGAGAACAGGCCCATCTTTGGAAGCACAGAATATATAGTCTCCCGAAGCAACATAGATTTTATCTTGAATCCGTATGGGTTCTCCAATAATCTTGCCTCCCCAGGCAACCTTTCCGTTCTTAATAAAATATACCTGATATCTTGTGATAAGCAGCCTTCCGTCCGGTTTCGGCTTATCCTTTTCCAGCTCTATATACTTGATGATCTGCCTGACAACCTCTTTGGGTCTTTCTTTAATCTGGATTATCTCTTTGTTTTCTTTAGAAAAATCTTCAAGGGCAAATTTCATTATACTTTTCTTAGGAATAATAATGTTCTTTTTGGACCTGCTTATTATCTTATCAATCTTTAATTCCTTGCCCTTTTCACTCTTAATCATTTTTTCAACAAGTTTCTCTGCCCTGTTCAACTCTTTCTTGGTAACAACAATCATTTCCTTCCTGGATACCACTGACGCCACTTCCAAAAGCTTATCCACATTTTTCTCAAATTGTTTTATACGGCTGGCAATTTTCACTTTGCCGTCAAAAACTTTAATCCTTGTAGTCTTGAATTTATCTGCCTCAACTACAAACTTTGTCCCTCTTACTCCCGCAACGGCCGTTGGTGTTTTAACAATAAAGCTTTCAGATTTTAATAGTTTTTTTGGCTTGCAAAGCATCTTACCGATTTTAAGCCCCATGACAGTATTCTCTAAATCACCCCTGCGGATAAGGTTTGAAACGACCATCTTTGTCTTCTGCTTGACCCTTATAATTGATTCTCCAATTCTTATATCACAAAAGGAGTCCGGGCCCGTTGTAATTATATCTTTTTCATTAATGATATCTCCGATATCAACAATAACATTATTTTTCTTAACATCACCCATCATAAAGGTGACCATTGCATATTCATCAACATCTTTCTTCAAACAGCTTATCGACAAAATGAATAATATGCTGACAGAGATATTGATTAACCTTGTAATGTTTAACTTCATACTCATCCCCCATAAAAAGAATTATATATCAACTTGCTTTTCTTTAATTTCTTTTGTTCTCGTTAGTTAAATACTACATTAATGACAATTTAATGCAAATATATAAAAAAAAAAGTATAAATTCAAGGTTTTTTATTGATTTTTCCAAAATAAAGATGATTTAATTCATATGCAAATCATTATGTAAAACAACTCAAAGGATAAAGTTGTATCTTCTTTAAATTATTATAAATCTATGAATTATAAAAAAAATATATTACTCAATGTTATTATTGGCGATGCCCTTGGCAATTCTTTCAATGGGCTCGGTGAGGCCCACATAAGGGCAACACTTAAAGACATTAATGGTTATATTGACGCGTCACCTGCCCTGAAAGGTAAAATGTTCAAATGGAGAAAGCCCGGCCTTTATTCATCGATTTCACAGTTCATGGTTATTCTGGCTGCCGTACTATTAAAAAGGAAATTTAATATTGATGACTTTTGCAATCATATATTAAGTTCGCCTAAATTAGATAAGTGCAAGTTTGGGATATTCAGAAATCCCGGTAATGCGGAACAAAATTTTATCATCGGAAAGGATAATGATGCTGAAGCATACATTCCCTGCAGCAGGCTAATCCCCATAACTACTCCACTGGCATTTAAGAGCGAGCTTCTCAGCGAAAAGATCCTCAACACAATTTCATTTATAAAACTTTTTACAAAGGACCACTATACAATTTCAGGTGCACTGTTATATGTTACTTTACTGGCACAGACAGGGGAACTCAATAAAGCCCATAAAAAACAGGCCACCCTCATTGAAAAATCAATAAAAGTAAACAACGATATTTTAAATGAATTGGGATCTATATCCCATTCCATTTTTAGTCTTGGCCTCAATCCCGATAATATCATCAGTGCATCCCAAAAATATTCCCATACGCTTATTCAAATATCCCAAACAGATGATGAAATAAATGCAGAAAAAATAATCTGCTCTAATCTCAATGATATACTTAAGACTCCTGTAAAGAGGGCCAATGTCAACAACCCCCTGTCAATTCTGACCTACTCAATATTTCTAATGAATCAATATTTATCAAGCCCACTTGCTTCACTTTTACACATAGCTCAAAAAGGAGGTGCCTCATCAGCTTTATCATCAGTTTCCGGAGCTTTAGCAGGTACTTTTCTTAACAGCGAATTTACACCGAAAAATCTCATAAATAATTTAATAAATAGGAAAAGGGTCATTAATATAATTGAGCAGGTAAACAAAAACAGGGTAAGTGAAATTGCGCTGGAAGATTTTATTAAAACCGAGGCAAATCTAACAATAAAGGAAAATGAAGAACTCAATGCTAAGCTAAAACATATAAAGCCAAAAAAGAAAAAAGCAAATAAAAAAAAGGAATTAGACCTGTCAAAACATATTGTTGAAAGCTGGACAAAGATTGATAAGGCTAAATGGAGAAGAAAAGCTAAAAAGAATAATATGGATAAATTAGAGTAAAAAGATTTGACAAAAAGGCGATAAATAAAATATAATAACGGCTCTATATTCTTTTTGTGGTGTAAAAAGGATTACCACATTTTTTGAATGATGTTCATGGAGGGATATATGTTAAAAAGAATATTAAAATCCACTTTGATTTTTGCGATTGTATTGACGGTTTTCAACCTGTCAGACGCAAAATCAAAAAAATATGAGTACAAACTTATTAAGCTGGAAAAAATTGCCCGCTACCACGAGGACAGGGTTGCCTTCCAGCATATAGAAGCAGTACACGACGAATATGTTTTCAGCAAGCAAGATAACTCCGTTGCAAGCCTTTTAATTATAAAAAATAAAATGGTATATCTTTTCAAGGACGGATATGATGATCCCAAAATGGTTATGCATAAGAAAAAGGGAATAGATATTGCAAATAGAATGCTGGAAGACCTTTGGGTAAATAAGATTGACGGTAAACCCGATTCAGTCAGAATAACAGAAAGAAAAGTTGAATTATTAAAAAACAGGAAACAGGAATTTGTAACAAAAAATTTCGGGGAATTTTATATTAAAATTAGAGATAAGTTTATCAAAAAGCACGTAAATATTTTAAAGTCCCTAATCATTAACAGGAAATACTCTGACCTTAAAATTGTAAGAAAACCAATACCAAAAGCTTTAAGTTACAAAGGACCCACAAAATATTACTCTTCAGTGACTGCCAAGTCAGGAGATCAGACTGTTTATTTTGCTGAAGATTCTGACGGTGATAATGTAACTGAAACATTTGTTGCAAGAATTCCCGATGGTTTTGACTGGGGATATAAATCAGGCCCAAATATCCTCTTTATATATAAAAACAGAAGTGCAGACCTCAAAGCTATAATTGGAAAGCTCACTCATGAAGCATACTTTGGTTCACCTGAAGAGGAACAACTCTTAATTAAAACTTTCCCAAAGGAAGAAGATGTATCTGAAATGATTGACCATATTTACAGAAAAGCCAGAACACGAAAATAAAAATCAAAAAACATATAAAGATTAAAAAAGCGGTAATTTTAAATTGCCGCTTTTTTTTATTTAGATATTATGATGACAGGTATGTTAAAAACAATGATTTACTTAAACCTCCTGAAGCGGTGAAATCTCTTCATATTATTTTTGGGAGGTAAAAAATCGAGGGGATTAAGCGGTATATCATTGTACCTTATTTCAAAATGCAGGTGGTTTCCCGTGGAATTACCGGTACTGCCCACAAGTGCAATTATTTGCCCTTTCTTTACAAGCTCACCTTTTTTTACAAGCATTACAGATATATGAGAATACCTTGAGTATAATTTCTTTCTATGCTCCAGGTAGATTGTGTTACCATGTCCGCCGGAATACCCGGTATAGACAACCCTGCCATCCATAGCCGCAACAATGGGTGTCCCTTTAGCCCTTGGCATATCTATGCCCGTATGAAAATGCCCCCACCTTATTCCAAATGATGAGGAAATGCGCTCTACCCTTGATATGGGCCAGATGAATTCATTTATGCCGGTGTGAGGAGATTTTTCCTTGTAAATATAGTCCTCTTCAAGCAAGGTATTCGAAATGGGTATGAAAATAAATTTCCCATACCTGATTTCCCTGCCATTTACTTTTTTAATATCATTAATTGTGGTCCCATAAATTTCCATGAGCTGGCCAAGTTTCTTTTTAGAATCAACCATAAGCCATTGGCCCATTCTCCCGTTAAAGTGAAATAGCTCATTGTTATTTTTATGTTTCCCATGGGCTGAATAAAATAATCCTGATAACGACAACAGGGTTATTAAAGTAATAATTGTAAATCCATTCTTCATCTAATATAGTTACCTCAAAAAATATGGATGTTATAAGTTTAATTATAAAAAACTAATCTAAGAATCTCAATATCCACAATATTTTTTTTTAAAACTGAATTCAAGGAGGAAAATAAATTTTCTTTAAGTTTACAGTAAAAAAAACAAAAATTCATTAAGTTTGATTTTTTATTCAATACTATAATACTGTCAAGGATTATTTTCATCTTTAAATTAATATATACAGAGATTCATAAGGATTTTAATGCAACAGCCTATTTTATTTTTTTGGAGCCCTTTTAATTCTTTGAATATTAAGATCCCCCCTGTAATTTTCGAACAATAGTAAGCGCTCCTTGAATGTTTTACAGAGATCCGGGTATTTAACCGTTAAATTTATCTTTTCGTCACTGTCATTTGAAAGGTCATAGAGCTCTTCAGAATTATAACGCCTGTTTATTATATACTTCCATTTGCTATCCCTTAAACCCAGGTAACTGTTTGAAAAACTAGTATATAAAGGTGCAAAAATATTATCATGTTTTTTTAAAAGGCTTATGCCGTCAAAATTCCATGCCCCGTGATTTATTCCTAAAAGATCAAGTACCGTTGGGACTATATCAATATGCCTTGTGACTGGGGCGTAAACTGACTTTTCAAAAAGAACGGGGTTACTGAAAATGCAAAAAGTCTTAACATTTTCATCATATAAATATATTGAATGCAGGTAATTCCCGGGATGCTGATAAAATGCCTCCCCGTGGTCTGAAAATATAACCACCAGCGTGTTGTTTATCTTTTTGTGTTTATGGAGTAACTTATATATCTGCCCAATAATATAATCAGCAAAAAACAGGGAGTTTTTATAACGGTTAAACCTTCCCCTCTTACGGTTAATCCTGAACTTCTTTGACGGTACATGGTAAGGATGGTGGGGAAAAACAGGGGCCAGGAAAACAAAGAATTTTTTTGATGATTTATTAAGGAATTTATCAAAAGATTTAATCAAAACCCTGTCATCCATCCCCATTGAATAAACCCTGTGCCTGTAGCCCGATCTTATGAGGGCATTTCTATCGATAATCCGGTTAAACCTCCCTTTTAGAAAGCGATCCTGGTAATAGACCTTTCCATGTTCAGACGTGAGATAAAGTGTATCGTAGCCATGCTTCTTTAAAATCTGGGCAATTGAAATATCCTTAACAGTTCTTTTCACAAACCTCTTCCAGTTCCGGGTCCTGTAGGGATACCTGCCCGTTAATATAGAATAGAGCGATTTTAACGAAGCCGGTTCCTGGCAATAGTGATTGCTCATCACCAGCGACTTCGATGCAATTCTGTCAAGATTGGGTGTGTACTTCTTGAAATCTTCATTGAAAAAGCCAAGGTAATTTGCAGTTGTGGAT
>JBHPHB010000097.1:0-10728 GCA_042569985.1 Spirochaetota bacterium
AAAACTTTCACGGGAAGGTGGAGCAGGTTGTCATCACCCATGACAGGCACAGCCACGTTAAGGTAAGTGAAAAGAAGTTTGCAGGGGGGGGGAAGATTCAATTTTGCCGCCACTGCAATTGGAAATTAAAAAGGACAGTTGAAGACGGAAAATTTGTTTATACCTGCCCAAAGGAAACAAAACGTCTTTTTGGCACTTATATTGTAGATTATGCTCATCACTCTAATCCGAAATACCATGAGTTTTTTAAATCAAATCCTTCATTGATATCTGCAAATTTCCAGGTCTGGCTGTTTAACAGGGATGATGCCGGCTATAAAAAACTAATTCATAATATTGCCGAAAATAAATGGCTCCTTGATGGTTATCATATTACTTTTGATAAAAAAACAAATAAATGGCTTCTGCCGAAAAACAAAACCATAAACGGGGTAGACCTTGCCGATTTTAAACGTGACCCCCAAACATTGAAATGGTCCTACAAAGGGCAGGACCTGGTTTTTAATGAGGCAAAGGGCGTTTGGGAAATTGAATTTGAAGGTGTTGAAGTGGCTAAAGGGTCTTCTGTAAAACCTCTCCCCATGCCTCTTGAAAATACCATATTTGCATTTTTGGTGGAAAAACCAAAAAATCTAACGGCGGAAATCGGTAAAGACAGGCTTCACCCCGACCGCAGTTTTGTTGTTAAGCGCATCGGTAAAGGCAACGAGATTGTCAGGTTCACATCTCATGACGCATTGCTGGAATCAAATACCGGCAGCAGGACCTGGATTATGATGAACCTTGCCAATATGGCGGTTGCCACTGCCGTTTTCATTGGTGCCTGGCTGGTCATTGGATTATTGACATTTATTTTCAGGTTCATTTTTGATAAAACCACGTCTTTAAGTGATACCCTCATATTTGGCGGATATGGATTGACCATACTTGTTCCAATATGGATGCTTCGTTACGGTGCAAATATCCGACTGCATTCGGTTAAGTTTTACAGTTTCTGGCATGGAATTTACGAGCTGCCCCCAAGGCTTGGCGAAACAACTCTTCGCTTTACACTGGGAGAGCTTTTGATGATACCCCTTGTTTTCTATCTGGTATATGCGGCACGGAATAAAATGGGGACTAAGAGGTTAAATGTTGTATTGGCTGTTCTTTTAGCAATGCCCTATCTTGCAATGGCAATATATTTTTCCTGGTAACAGTGGAGGATGTTTAAGTGGCAGAGTCAAAAGATTTAAAAACTTTGAAACCGAAATACCGTTTTCTCGAACAGGACCCCGATGACCTCAGGGGTAAGGCACTTGCAAAGAAACCGAGAAAGCGCTTCAGGTTATCTGTCCTCCGCAAGGCTGCACAACCCCTTTTCTATATTATTCTTTTTTCACTGTGGGCAGCGGGCCCCAGGTCATATCTTATCGGTTCAGTTGTCTGGTTTATTGCCCTTGTATATCTTCCCCTTTTTGGAGGCAGGTGGGTATGCGGATGGGCATGTCCATATTCCATTGCACATGACCGTGTTTTTATTCACCTGAAGTATAAAAGAATGGACAGCAAATGGCTCAGGATGCCCTGGATGTGGCTCACCCTTATCATAATATGGCTTGCCGAGGGTTTGGCACAATTAGATTACATCCCCGAATATCCCGTTGGATATTTCGCAGCTGCTTTTATTTTCGGCATCATGTTTTTTCCCAGGATTTTTTGCCGGTGGTGGTGTCCATTGGGCGCTTTTCCCCAGTATATTGCCAGGTTCAGGTTTTTCGGTATCAGCCGGAAGGCAGTGGAAAAGTGCGAGGACTGCAAAAACTGCACCAGGGTATGTCCCATGTTTATTCCCGTCCATGAATCCGAAGTGGTTCATGAAAGCTGCATCGCATGTTTTGAATGTGTGGATGTATGTCCTGAGGGGGCGGTTAAGATGCGCCGTTTTATCTTTAAAAAGAGCGATAAACCCAAAGGGGAAGCATTTCCTGAAAGTATAGATTCCGGATAATTAAACAAGAGAAAGTATTTTATTAAATTTACGGAGCAGTTAAAATGGCAATGACAATAATGAGGCTCATGGTCCTGGCGGCTGTTATTATAATGGTTATTTACAACCTCTATCATTACATAAGGGAAAAATCCAACAGGTAGGAAAATTAAATGAAAGACAACATAGCATCAATAACCTTTTGCATATGTTATCTCCTGGTTATTTGGGCAGTAATGATTAAAGCTTATGCTGACGGCAGAAAAAAAGGGCCAATTAAAGAGAGGCCTGCCTGCTGGAAATGGGTATTCATAGCGTATTTTTTACTGGCC
Organism: Spirochaetota bacterium; assembly: GCA_042569985.1. Lineage (GTDB taxonomy): Bacteria > Spirochaetota > UBA4802 > UBA4802 > UBA5550 > JBHPHB01. Next base: position 2,302 of record JBHPHB010000097.1, read on the forward strand.
TTCGGGGATATCTTTCACCTTGCGCCGAGGGTTTACATATATGCTAAAGGGCTCCTGCCCATGGATATTGTAACCAGGAACCTCCTCGGCCCGGGCTACATTATATCAAGCATTACAATGACCTATCTCTATATTGCTCTAACCCATGCATGGATAGATATCTTTGGAGAGAAATATTCTACAAGGAAACAGAACAGGAATTTACTTATTATCATGTATGTTACATTTGTTATAAGGATTATTCTTGTCTTTCATCCCTATAACAGCTGGGTAGACAGAAATCCCACAGGGGCCCTGGGCTTCGATTTTCATATAATATCATCCATTCCTTTGTATGTAATAGGTATTCTGCTTATTGTCAAAATCTTTCAATCAACGGTGAAAGAGAAGGCCTCGCCAACGGGTATCGATGAGCAGATAAATGACGGATTCTATAAGGCCGCCATCTGGTTTATTGTATCCTTTGCAACATATACAATGACAATTGGATTTAAAGCCTTTGATTCTCGCTTTGGCCTGTTTATGATACCAAAAACAATAGCCTATTTGATTGCTTTATATTATCATTATAAAACTATACTTAGAAGAGTGTAGTATATTAAAAATGCTTCCCTGATAATTTATTTGTAACAAAAAATCTTGTTGTCACTCATACTGTAAAATTCCATTTTGGTATTTTACTGCTATGTCATATAAATAGAGGATTGTTATGAAAAAATGTATTTTGCCGGCCATCTTATTAATTCTATTATCTATCAACGGAATTGTTCATGCCAGCATAAGCACAACGCAGAGTGCCATGTGGGCAAGAAGTGCCAGCAGAAATGCGTCACTTGATATTGACGCCGTATTTTACAACCCTGCGGGAACAGTAAAGCTGAAGGATGGCCTGCATTTCTATTTCCATCACATCACCATGATTGGCCACGGGCATATTAAAAATGACACTATAATGCCTTCAGGCTATGAACCACTGAAAGATAAGTACCGGATGTTTGGTGTTGGCTATTACCTTGTAAACATATATCTTGACTACAAAACCGGCCCCTTTTCTTTCTTTATCTCCTTTGAACCCATAGGCGGCCTTGGATCTGGAACTTATCAGGATGGGACTCCTTCCATGTATGTCCCAATGTCCACTTTTAAGTATGAAGGTTATGAAACAATGTCCAATGTTGATATGTATATGCAGGGGGGCGGTGGTTTCGTGTCTCCGGCAGCAGGTATTGCCTATGCCATAAATGATAAAATTTCAGTTTCGGTAAAGGGCAGGTATATTTTCGGGTTTATGGTTGCACAGGCCAGGCTTGATGCTGATTTTACTGATGGAAACGGAACTGCTATGGACCATCCCGATATCCCCTTAGATGCAAAATGGAGGGCTTTAGGACATGGCGGTGGTATTGGGTTTGGTGTTAACATATCACCCATAAAGGATCTCAACATCGGTATAATTTTTGAATGGTACTCAGAGCTTGTTCTCGTAGTGGATTTTCAAAAGGGAGGACTTCCTTTTGACGGTGCTCCAGAAGACGGAGACAGATGGAATAGCCAGCTTCCCATGTGGCTTGGCTTTGGTGTTGGCTATAATGTAACACCTGAGTTCCGTGTTTCTGCTTCATATAACCAGTTTTTTAATAAGTATGCAAAAATTGAAGGGGAACATAAGCAGGAGCATAAAAATGCATGGAAGGTCAGTTTCGGAGGAGAATATACCTTTGATGATTTTGTTACCGTGGGAATGGGATACGGGTTTAACAAGTCTCACTACCAGCGTGTGCATCAGACAGATTTTAAGCAGAAAACCGATGCACACAGGCTTCATACGGGAGCATCATTTAAAATTACGGAAGATATTAAGCTCCATGTTGCTTACAATGTATTAATAGGAGTACCTGTTTCCGGAAAGAATTATATACCATTTCAGTTGGTTGTGCCTTTTGGTGGAACTCCGGGTGATAGCACTTATTATAAATATCTCCACCAGTTTACATATGGAGCGCAATTCAGGTTCCTCTAGAATTTAATTGTATCGGGTACTGATATATTGATATATCTATAGGGCCCTCATTCCCTCGGGCTTTAACATGGTCTCGTCGCCCGAATCCAAAACCTTGCTGATTAGTTTTAAAACCGCCTCTTTTTCCCCGGGCAGGTTTGCCTGTATGGGGAGATAGTTGGATGCGTGGTTGGCCGAGAAAAAGCAGTTCCTGGATACATTCATGTTTTCAATGATGGTTTTCAGTTCCACCAGGAGTTCCAGTTTTGAAGGCAGTTTAAACTTACCGCTTTGATGGTCCCTGTAAAGTTCCGTATTGGGAAGTAGCATTACCGTTAATGCCGATGCATACTGTGGGGATATTTCATTGAGGAGCTTGCCCGTATCAACCGAATGAACTTTGCTGAGTTCAGTTCCTCCAATCCCCAGGAGAACAGTGCATGACAGGAGCATTCCCGCGTCTATAACCTTGTGTCCCGTTTCAATCATCCTGTGCGGAAAAGCGCCCTTTTTAATTTTTCGGAGGACTTCCTTGTTCCCGCTTTCAAGCCCCTGGTATACAATGCCCAGGCCAGCGTCCTTTAGCTCTTTCAGCTCAGAGGGGCTCTTCTTTATTATGGATTTTGTATTTCCGTATACACCGAACCTCTTGATAGATGGAATTTTATCTTTTATATAGGAGATGATCTCTATAATTTTCTCAGTAGGTAAAATGAGGACATCTCCATCGGCAAGAAATGCCTTTGAATAGGAATACCTGTGTTTTGATGCCTCGTCAATGTCCCTTTTAATGGTGTTCATATCCTTCAGATAGAATTTATGATCCTTGTATGTGCCGCAGAATGTGCACATGTTGTGGGAACAGCTCACGGTAACCTGAAGTATTAGGCTGTATGCCTCGCTGGGGGGCCTGATAACATGTCCTACGTAATCCACAATAATCCTCACATTAAAACTATAATTCTAAATATATTGTCATTTTGTAAAAGGATGAATTTATGGCAAATATAATTATTGGAAATTGGAAAAAAAGATAATGTCTCTCATTACTTCATAAGAGCTTAAGAATCCCATCATACTGTATTTGCCCCCCAAACCCCCCGGAGGGGGGTTTAAGATCTATCTTTTAAATATTTTAAGTACTTTTTATTAATTACATTTATTTATTTTAGTATTAAAAAATTCATGAATGAATCTACAAGTTATTCTGAAACTTACAAGTTCTGGGGAGCCCCCCTCCGGGGGTATGGGGGGCAGTGGCCTGATAATGAGATGCTAGAAGCCTTTATTCTATTTAAGCCCGATAATCTTATGAATTTGGAGGTTTAACCTGACTGCCAGATTGTCTGCAAGAATTAGTTCTGCCAGTTCCATTGGTGAAATTTCATTGTGAACGGGGGAGAAGTTTATTACGGCATTGCAATTGTAAAGATGTTTGGTAATGAAGTTTTTTGAAAAGGAATAATCTTCCTTATTTCTAATAACAAATTTTAATTCATCATTCAAGGTTAGCAGTTCAATGTTTTCCATAAGGAATGACTGTGATTCTCCGCTTGAAGGTGTTTTTATATCCACGATCTTTCTTGCATTTTTCGGGATACCCGAAATACTTATGCTTCCGTTAGTTTCTATCTGAACATGCAGGTTCATCTTTATTAGCCTGTCTGCAAGAGCAGTCGTATTTTTCTGCAGTAGTGGTTCACCGCCAGTTATTGTGATATGGTCAACTGTTTTATAATTTTCAATTTTCTCAATAATGGAATTGTCAGACATAAACTCGCCACGGGTCTTTGCATCCAGTGTATCGCAATATTCACAATTGAGGTTACAGCCCGTAAGCCGTATTAAAACACAAGGAAATCCTGCCCTTGTGCTCTCCCCTTCAATGGAGTGGAATATATCATTTACTTTCAAATCCATAGTATATTAATGATTTAATTATAATATTTGTCAATAGATCATTGAAATAAAAATAAATTAAGGTATGTCCTTCTCAAGATTCAGAAAATAAGGAAAAATGTTGAGTATAAGCGGGAGGTCTTAATTATTAAAGAAGTAACAAATTAATTAAATTCTTGACATATAATAAAAGATGTTTTTTCTATAAAACTGCACTGAAAATAATTTAAGAAAAATTCTTTAGGAATAAGAAAAAATGGAAAGCAATAATAGTGAAAATGAAAAAAGTTTTACGCAAAAGTTGTCGGAAATTTCAAAACATGGATTTGAGTTGCTTAAGAAGCGTCAATATAAAGAGGCAGAAGCAGAGTTTAAAAGAATTATTGAAATGGATGATGAAAATCTCTACGCGCTTGTGGGCTTAGGTGATATCTATAAATCTAAACGTGATTTTGATAAATCGGTAAACTTTTACTTCAAGGCCCTCAAAATTGATCCATCTAACAAATTTGCCCTCATTGGCCTTGCTGATTCGTACAGGGGCGGGAAAAATTTTAAAGAAGCCATCATGATATGGGAGAACTACCTGGCAATTGAAGGAAACGAGTTTGATATTGCCATTCTCACAAGGCTGGGTGATACCTATAAAAAGATGCACAGATATGAAAAGGCTCTGACGTATTATGAGAGGGCCCTTGATGTTGATAATAATAATCCATATGCCCTGTCCGGTTTGGGCCTGCTCCATTCTGAAATGCATAATATTGAAAGTTCATTGAAATACTGGCATATGCTCAGTGACCTGGAACCAAATAATATTAAGGTTTTAACAAACATTGGCAATTGCTACAGGAAATTAAAAGATTATGAAAATGCCATAAAGCACTTCGGCATGGCCCATGAAAAGGAAAATAATAATTTTTATGCCCTCTACGGCCTTGCGGATAGTTACCGGGGATTAACAGATTATGATAAATCCCTGGAATACTGGCTGAAAATTCTGGATTTTGATCCCTTTAATAAAAAGATACTAACACGTGTTGGCGATGCATTCAGGAAGCTGGGTGATGTTGAAAAGGCGAGGATCTATTATAAACGCGCCATTGAAAAGGATTTTGATTATTATGCACTCCTGGGATTGAGTATTTTAGAGAAGCTCGAAGGGAATTACAGTGGTGCCATTGAGAACCTGAACCAGTTAATGAATATATCGGGCATTAACTTTCAGATTGGAATGCTTCTCTCGGAATGCTATATGGAAAGTAAAAATAAGATAATGGCAGTTGAAATACTTTCTGAAGCATTAAAAAAGGGAATCAACAATGACGAATTGAAACAGAGGTACAGGGAGTTAAAGAAAACCATTTAATCTTTCCCCGTATTTTTTTTCTATACCTCAGTATTTAAAATTCCCCGGTGTATTGTACTGTAAGTGTAATATTTTTTCTAAAGGTAAAATATTGGATATGGAACTAAAGAAAAAATTAATTATCTCTATTAGGGTGGTCCTCTTATTTATCGGCTTTTTATGGTGCATGCTCTTACTCAGTTATGTTCTGCCCATTAATAAGCTGGGCATCACGCCAAGGACAGCTTTTGGATTGCTTGGTATAATTTTTTCACCCTTTCTCCATGCAGGCTTCCTCCACCTCGTTACTAATTCCATAAGTATACTTATTTTAGGGATGATATTTCTAAACCTGGAAAGCAAGAGGTATATTAATATTTCTATATACATCATTTTATTCGGGGGGATAGGTACCTGGATTGTGGGCAGACCTAATTCGGTACACATAGGTGCCAGTGGTTTAATATACGGGGTAATGGGATTTCTTATCTTTGCCGGTGTTTTCAGGAAGGATGTTAAGACTATAATTATGTCAATTGTAGTATTTCTCCTGTATGGAGGGGCAATCTGGGGGATCATTCCTTCCGGTTCCATTGTTTCCTGGGAAAGCCACTTATGCGGATTTCTTGCGGGCATCTTCCTTGCGCGGTATTACTCAAAGCCGGTATCGTAAATTTTTGCCCTCCGGGGGGTATGGGGGGCAGTATCAAATACCAGTGATGATATCAACTTTATCTTAAGAAAGAGGCATATTGGCAAATAAATCAAAAAAACATTGACAATTTTCACAGATAAATTTGACTGTATATATAGTAAGTTAATTCAATAGCTCTTTGATATTAAATTATACAGGTCCTGGAATAATCAGGACAATAGGGAAACCCGTGAAATTCGGGTACGGACCCGCCGCTGTTACCGGGAACGAAAGCTGCAAAGATGTCACTTTCCGTGATTCTACCTATTAGAACAAGACGGATGGGAAGGCGTAGCGAGTAGATTGATCCGGAAGTCAGAAGACCTGCCTGTATGTTTTGTCTTTTCCTTCCCGGAAAGAAGGAGAGGTAATATTCAAATACTGAGGAAGAAAAGGGGTCCCCGGGATTAATAATCCGGGGATTTTTTATTTTATGATGATTAGTAAATATATAAATAAAGTAATGATTTTGATAGCGATGCTTTTTCTGGCTTTATTTGTTTTAACAGATGAAGTAATATTAAGGTCAGAGCAAAAGGGCAGTATAACGAGAGTTGTGTCCCTGTCGCCGGCAATTACCAGGCAGATAATTGACATGGGCGCTGAAAAACTGCTTGTAGGCGTTACATCTTTCCATCCTCCAATGACAGTGAAGGTGCCCATAGTGGGGACGCTGTTAAATGCTAACGTGGAAAAGATTATATCCCTGAAACCTCATATAGTTTTTTCTTCTGAAGAGGATAACACGGCAAAGAATGTTGAGATACTCATGGCTTCCGGAATAAGGGTAAAAAATTTTGGCAAAAATGACAGTTTCGAAACAATATGTTCGTACTATCTTCAGCTTGGTAAAATTCTAAAGATGGAAAAAAAGGCGCAGGGGAAACTGGAAGCTTATAAAAAGATATTTAATAAAGTCAAACCCGTTAAAAAGAAATTGCGAATTGCAATTTTTGTTTCCCACAAACCTCTCCAGGGAGCCAGCAATTTGTCTTATGTGGGGAAAATTGTTGAGGATGCCGGCGGGTATAACACAATGAGGCTGCTTAACTACTCCTATCCTATTTTGTCACTTGAACATGTCGTTATGCTTGATCCTGATATTATAATCTCCATTGTGCATAATGGCGTTAAGGACCGTGATTTTTTTTATAAAACCCTGAAAGATTTCAGTGGCCTTAAGGTAATTAAGAGAAAGAGTATCTACACAATTTCCTCTGATTACGTTTGTTATTACACACCCCTGGATTACCTTAAGGCAAAGGAAGTGGTAGCAGAAATTATATCAAAGGAAACAAAGAAGATTAAAACTCAAAATGAAAAAAACCTATAAATATATCATCTTAATATTATCGGGAATGGCCATAGTGGTTTTATCGCTTTCGCTTGGCTCCACCTTTATATCGCCCTCTGACATTTTTGACGCATTGATGGGCAGCGGCCACCTGAATGAACAGAAAATAATACTAAGCCTGAGAATTCCGCGGCTCATAATGGCCGTCATTGTGGGGGCCTCCCTTGCGGTGAGTGGAGTTATATTCCAGTCAATATTAAAGAACCCCCTGGCAAGTCCCTATACCCTGGGTATTGCAAGCGCGGCAAACCTGGGTGCCTGTATTGGCATAATCCTCTTTGCCGGCACGGTTTTTATAACCCTTGGAGCACTGGCGGGAGGTGTGGGTATTTCTTTTATAATATATCTTTTATCCATAAGGAAAAGGTTCAGTTCAATTTCATTGATACTTTCGGGTGTGGCATTTCACTTTATGCTTTCATCAATTGTGCTGGTTATTTTTTCCCTTTCCCCTGCCAACCAGGCGCATAAAGCAATTATGTGGATGATGGGCGACCTTTCCGTTGCCCACTATACAATGCTCTGGAAGGCTGCTCCTTTCTGCATTATTGTAATACTGCTATCATATATTTATTACAGGCATCTTAATGTTATATCATTAGGGAATGAATTTGCGCATACCCTGGGTGTAACAAAGAGGGATGTGCAAAACCTTTTCTGGATAGCATCAATACTTGCTGCAGTGTCCGTATCCCTGGCAGGGACAATAGGATTTGTGGGGCTCATTGTACCTCACGTTGCAAGGAATCTCTTTGGCCCGGACCACAGGAGGCTTATACCGCTGTCGGCAGTTATGGGATCACTGTTTCTTGTATTATGCGACACCGTTGGCCGCAGCATTGTTCCTCCTTACGAGCTGCCCATAGGGGCAATAACCGGTTCCTTTGGCGGAATATTCTTTCTTATTATGATGATAAGAAGGGGGGACAGGGTATGAAGGTTTTTAATGTTAAATCAATTTACGCAGGTTATGGCGGCCTCCCTGTCATCAGGGGAATGTCCCTGGATGTAACAAAGGGAGATTTTATCGGCATCATCGGGCCCAATGGATCGGGGAAGAGCACTCTCATAAGGGTATTGAGTGGTATAATAAAACCGGATAGCGGGTTAATCAGCTTTTTGGGAAAATCCAT
>JBHPHB010000098.1:0-10608 GCA_042569985.1 Spirochaetota bacterium
TTGAAAAATATTTAAGATCCCCCCTGTAAACAGCATTATAATAAGTAATAAAGAAAAAGAAAGAAGGAAATAAAGAAAGATCCCGATGAGGCACGAAAAAAACTTAAGAAAAAAGAAGAGGAACTTAATAAGAGGGAAGATGAACTTCGGGACAAAAAAAGGGATAAGAGAATTTATGCGGAAAAGTTTTTTTATCTGAAAATTAAGGAGTACCTCCAGGCAGGTCATTATAATAATGAGATGTATATGATAAATGCCAAAACCAGGAAAGTGCTTTTTAAATCACCCATCAAGAATATTTGCGGCAGGCGATATGATATTTTTTCCGATGGTATAGTTGTCATTACGCACATGGGTGACCATAAGGAGGGGCACAGGCTCACTTTGGTTGACAGGGAAAAGTTAACTGTAAAAATTACAGGGACTAATGAGGTATTCTGGAGGAGTTTTGTTGAAATAAAGGAAGGTTTTATTTACGCAATAGCAGTGGTTAATGGTGATTTCTACCTTGCAAAGTTTAACAGCGAGCTTAAACTTGTTTCCAGGTCAAATGTGAGAATTAGTAAAAATACCTTTATCAGTTTTTATGGTAATTTTATTTACATCAACCGGTATGATAAGCAGATTATGGCGCTCAACAAGAAGGACCTTTCTTTGCTTGAATTGATTAAGCCTTAAAATTAAAAAAAAGTTACTCTGAGCAACATATATATCAAGAAGGCGATACATCGATGTGTCGCCTTCTTTTTTGGTCTTATATATTTATTGTCCTATTAAATCCTATTTAAGTTTAATTATTATATCAACCCTGCGGTTTTTTTGCCTTCCCTTCTTAGTCCTGTTATTCGCTATGGGGTTATCCGGCCCAAAACCACGATAGGACAATTTATCATGGCCGCCCCTGGACTTTAAATATTCTGCAACAGATTTTGACCTTCTTTCTGAAAGCTTCATATTGTATTTTCTTTTTCCAATGTTATCGGTATGCCCTTCGATAATTAATTCCCTGTCGGGATATTTCTTTTTTAAGGCTTTTATAATCTTATCTAAAGTTTTTTTTGCATCATTTCGCAGTTTGTGTGAATCAAAATCAAAAAGCACTTCACCCAATCGTAAGACCAGTCCCCTCTCTTCAATATCCACATCAATATCGGGTAATTCCTTTTTTAGTTCCTTTTTTGCTTTCTCCTTGTCCTTTTTTGTCACTTGTGAATAGGTTTTAAAAATGCTGTCAATATTCATCCGGTATTCTGTGACAATAAATCCTCTATATCTTCTGAAAGCAAACCTTATCCTGTATTGTTCATCCATCTTAAGGGGCTTATTGTTTTTAATATCCCAATGGATTATGCCGTTATTTTCACCAAGAATTTTTAAGGGGAAATCCCGGGGCCAATTACCGCGTCTCAGGTCCGCATTAATCATGAACTGATATTTTATAGTTGCCGTATCAATGCCATTTACCTTTTTAATTTTGATAAGTTTATATTTTACGGGAAATGTCAGTTTAAATTGCCTGGAAAAATTATTTAGAACAAGTTCTCCCTTTGCAGACCATGAGTCATTGGGTTTAACGTCCTTTTTAGAGAAAGATGGGATATGACGGAGATTTGGCATGTAGTCTTTTTTTCCTACCCTGAATTTACCATTTGGATGAATAAGAAAATCCGCAATATATTGCTCTCTAAGACGAAATACATTCTCACTATATTCTTTATGGAAAACTGAGAATGCCCCGTTTACGAGGTTTGAATCTCCCTTTTTTTTATAGCAGGTAAGGTCTACAATATTTCTTTCCTTGTAAATCCTCCTGGTTTTTGAATTTACAAGGTATTTGACATTTGCTGTTCTTACAATCTCAAGGCGGTCTCCAGCAGGGATGTCCCATTTTAAAGTGGCGCCATTGGCAATTGTTGTGATAAAAAATAGTATAAAAAAAACGAGGATATTGATAAATTGGTTCATCATAAGCTTCCTTTTTGTGAAATTACCAGATTATATTAATATATTGCTGTAAACAAATTTACACCTACTATAATTATCGGAATCGGACAGGCTAAAATCCCGGCAATCCATAATTATTTTATATATTTTTTAATATATTGGTGTTTATAAAATAAATTTACCGATAGTTGCTCAGAGTAAATATCCAGTAATTTGCTCATTTTTTTATATTTTTTTCTTTCAAACTCTTGACTTTTGAATATTTGTTATCTTATACTGTCCCCAATAACCGGAAAGGAGTATTTTGTATGGAACACTTGACTAAAGAAACATTTAAAACAAAGATATTTGATTATGAATCGGGAAAAGATTGGGATTTCTCAGGTGAACTGCCATGTATAATTGACTTCTATGCTGATTGGTGTGGTCCCTGCAAAATGATAGCTCCATTGCTGGAAGAACTGGCAGAAGAATACGATGGCAAGATCAATATTTTTAAAGTAAATACAGAGGATCAGCAGGAAATAGCAGCTCATTTTGGAATAACCAGCATCCCCAGTTTACTCTTTATACCAAAAAGTGAAAAACCACAGATGAAGACTGGAGCTATGCCGAAGCAGGCATTTGTTGATAGTATCAAAAATGTATTAAAAGTTGAATAATCTTTTCTTTATTTAGATTATTCTTTTTCATTCCATTGATTTTTAAATAGCTTAATCAACGAAAAAATTTCTTGACTGATTATCGCAATGATTTCAAGTTGATTTTTTATTATTATTTATGAAAAATACAGGTGCAATTTACTTATTGCCCACATTACTGATTAATATAAGGAGATAGGTAGTATGTCAAAAGAAAAGATTTTCTGTTCAAATTGTCAAAATTGTATTGTAATTAGACAATATGAATCTGAACCTGATAGATATGTTCTTAGAGTTAAATGTCTAAAAAAGAAGTGGGTTAAAAGATCTGGCGAAGAAAAGTTGTATAAATACTTTACTGTAGCCAGAAGAATTATGGATGAATGTGAATACTATGTAGAATCAGGGGAACTTTTCCCGTATATTAAGAACCTCAGAAAAGAACTTCCAATAAAGGATGAAATATATTCAACTAAGGATATATAGTAATGTTCTCTACATTTAAGGGCGGAATCCATCCGCCCGAGAATAAAAAAGTAACTGAGGAAATGGAATTTTCCAATCTGCCAATACCTCAGGTTTGTTATATCCCATTACAACAGCATATAGGCGCCCCTGCAAAGTGTACTGTCAGTGAAGGTGACATGGTTGAGGAGGGGCAGTTAATTGGAATAGGTGAAGGTTTTATAACTGCCAATGTTCACGCGTCAATTCCCGGGAAAGTCCGTGAAATAGTTGATTGTTTTACAGTTTATAATAATCAGAAGACAGTGGTAATTGAAGCAGAGGGGGCCTTTTCGGCATCGGCAAAACCAAAGGAACCGCTCGAATGGAACAACCTTTCAAGAAATGATATTATAAAAAAGATACAGGAAGCCGGGATAGTCGGTCTTGGCGGTGCTGCTTTTCCAACACATGTAAAATTGTCTCCCCCGTCTGATAAGAATATTGATACACTCATTGTAAATGGAGCGGAATGTGAGCCCTACCTCACAGTTGATGATATGCTCATGAAGGATTTTGCAAAGGAAATTCTAATGGGCACAAGGATTACCCTTAAAGCGCTGGGTATTAAACATGCAATTATTGGCATTGAAGATAATAAGAAAGGTGCCCTCAGGTCATTTAAAGAGGCTCTCAGTGAAGTTGACTTTTCAGAAACAGTAAAGGTTAAAAAGCTAAAAACAAAATACCCCCAGGGAGCTGAAAAACAGCTAATTTACAGTATATTGAGAAGGACTGTTCCTTCCGGGGCATTGCCCATGGATATTGGTGTTGTTGTACAGAATGTGGGTACAATTTTTTCCATAAGGGAAGCAGTACTTTTTGGTAAACCCCTTTTTGAAAGGTATATTACAGTTTCGGGAAAGATGATTAACAAACCCGGCAATTATAAAGTAAGAATTGGCACAAGGGTTTCTGACATTGTGGAGGAGTGCGGGGGATTAAAGGGTGATCCGGCAAAGGTTGTAATAGGCGGGCCAATGTGCGGATTAAGTATCCCCTCTTTGGATATGCCTGTTGTGAAGGGTACATCGGGTATCCTGTTTCTTTCTGAAGAGGAAGTTAACATTGATGGTTACCTGCCCTGTATCAGGTGTGGGAAATGTGTGTCCGTGTGTCCAGTGGGCCTGTTACCCTGTGAGCTGGGCGATGCAATTGAGAATAACAGGATTGAAGAAGCTGAAAAGTTTAATCCCTTTGATTGTGTCATGTGCGGGTCCTGTGCCTACACCTGTCCTGCAAGAAGGCCCTTAAGCCATTTTATAAAACTTGCGCAGGATCGTTTAAGAGATAAATAATGTAATAATCGGTGGTTCTATGGCTGAAGAAAAAAAACCCTCCCTTTTGGCAATATCAGTTGCTCCGCATTTTAAGTCCCGGGATTCAATTAAGCTTATAATGTGGATGGTTGTTATATCCTTAATGCCTTCTACTGTTTATTCAGTTTATATCTTTGGCATAAAGGCCCTTATCCTCATAGCCGTAGCAATTGTATCTGCGGTCATATCTGAAGCATTGTTTCAGCTTGCCATGAAAAAGGCAGTAACTGCACTTGACGGGTCAGCTGTAATTACGGGGCTTCTTGTTGCAATGAATGTTCCCCCGGAAGCGCCATTCTGGATAGTAATAGTGGGTTCTGTTTTTGCTGTTATAATAGTAAAGCAGCTTTTTGGGGGATTGGGGTTCAATATATTCAATCCGGCCCTGGCAGCAAGGGCATTCTTGATGGCATCATGGCCTGTTCACATGACAACCAGATGGTTTAAATTTTCAGATGGGAATGTACTTTCGCAGGGAGTCAAGAATATAACATCAGTTTCTGATACTGCATTCAGTGCCATAACTCAGGCCACACCCCTGGGACTTCTTAAGGAGGGCCCCAAGATAATTGAGGAGTATGGTATTGGCATTGATAAGATTCACGACCTTTTATTTTCAACAAAAATGCTGAAATCTCTTTTTATTGGAAATGTTGGTGGAGTAATTGGAGAAACATCTGCCCTTCTTTTACTCATTGGCGGTATCTTTCTGCTTATCAGAAAGATAATTACCTGGCATATACCAGTTTCATTTATAGGGACCGTGGCAGTTTTGATGTTTCTTTATTATTTTGTTACTGGCCAACCCCAGCCGCATGTTTTTACTCTTTTCCATCTTTTATCGGGAGGGCTGTTTCTAGGCGCATTTTTTATGGCTACGGATATGGTTACTTCACCGGTTACAAACAAGGGAATGATTCTTTTCGGTTTTGGCTGTGGTTTAATTACATTTGTAATAAGGATATGGGGCGGATACCCCGAGGGAGTATCATACTCCATTTTACTCATGAATGCCTTTGTACCGCTCATAGACAGGTTTATAAAGCCAAAGGTTTTTGGAGTTAGGAAAAATAAGTAGAGGATAGGATGAATATTATAAAACCCACCATAATTCTTGCCGCAGTAGCTTTTATATCTGCATTTGCCCTGTCTCATATTAATAGGGTTACATCCCCTGCTATATTGAAGCAGGAGGTGGAAAAGCAAAAAAAAGCGTTATCCTTTGTCCTTCCCGGTTTCAAGGTAGGAAAAAAGGAAAAGGTTAAGGTAGAGGGCGAGAGCATTGTTTTCTGGAGGGGGGAGAGCGTAAAGAAAGTTGCCACCGAAAGTACCTCAAAAAAGAAAAAGAAGAAAAAAAAGACAAAGGGAAAAATAATAAAAGGTTACGCATTTATAACATCTATGCCCGGCTATAGCGGTGACGTTCAATCCATGGTTGGAATTGATGATAAAGGGTCCATACTTGGTGTTTCAATACTTGGACAGACAGAAACACCGGGACTAGGTGCAAGGTGTATAGAGGTGGCAAGCAAGAATACATTTTTTGGATTTCTTCTTGGCACAGAATCTGTTTCCGCTGAAATGAGTAAACCGTGGTTTCTGGTACAATTTAATGGTTTAAATATATACAGGAAAATTAAAATTTTAAAGATGGGTGATTTTAAGCAGGAATTAAAAGAAAAACTGCTCAGGGAAAATGCAATTTCTTCAATAACCGGTGCAACCATTACATCACGGGCAGTAGTAAAAAGCCTGGAAAAAGGTATTGCCCTTCTGAAAAAGTTGAAGCAAAAAGATTCGGATGAAAAGGAGAAGGCAAAATGAATATGCTCCAGGAATTTACCAAGGGTCTGTGGAAAAGGAATCCCATACTTGTTCTGGCCCTGGGACTTTGTCCTGCTCTCGCTGTTACTACTTCTGTGTCTAATGCATTGTGGATGACACTGGCAGTAATGTTCGTGTTAACGTGCTCTAACATTATAGTATCATTGATAAAAAATTTTATTCCCTCTCACGTGAGGATCCCAATCTTTATTACTGTTATAGCATCTTTTGTTACCATTGTTGAATTAACTTTAAAGGGTTTTCAACCTGAGGTTTATAATAGCCTGGGTATATTTATACCTTTAATTGTTGTTAACTGTATTATCCTGGGAAGGGCTGAAGAGTTTGCTTCTAAGAACGGTGTCCTGGTATCTATACTTGATGCCCTGGGTATGTCGCTTGGCTTCGGAGTTACCCTTTTTATACTGGCATTTTTTCGGGAAACACTGGGGGCAAATAAACTTTTCGGATTTACACTTATACCGGGAATGGAGCCCTCCACTGCAATGATACTGGCACCGGGTGCTTTTATTACACTGGGCCTTATGCTTTGGGCAATGAACTCAATAACATCCAGAAAGAACTCAAGAAAAAAGAAGAAGTGAAAACCGGGGAGTAATAGATTATGGAAATTAAGGTACTATTTGCAATTCTAATAAGCACAATTTTCATTAACAACTATGTTTTATCCCAGATGCTGGGCCTGTGCCCTTTCCTGGGAGTTTCAAAGAAACTCGATTCGGCTTTTGGTATGGGATTGGCTGTTATCTTTGTTATGACCCTTGCTTCATTTATTACATACCTCATCTATAAATATGCATTGGTTCCCTTTAATATAACCTTCCTGAGAACTGTCTCGTTTATCCTTGTTATTGCATCATTGGTTCAGTTTGTTGAACTTGTAATTGAAAAGATATCTCCCACGCTATACCAATCCCTGGGAATATTTTTACCCCTCATTACAACCAACTGTGCTGTCCTGGGTGTTGCGGTGCTTAATATAAATTCCGGTTTTATTACAAAAGAATACGGGCTTTTGAAATCGGTTATTCAGGGTTTTGGTGCGGGCATTGGTTTTACCCTGGCCCTTCTTTTAATGGCAGGCATTAGGGAGAGACTGGAAAATGCGGGGATACCGGTTAATCTTAAGGGGCTACCTATCACATTTGTTACTGCGGGCCTGCTGGCTCTTGCTTTTTTGGGCTTTTCGGGAATGAAAATCTAATTCTTTCAAACAATAATAAAAAGTTAGAAACTTATTACTTCAAGGCAACGTTCATTTCAAGCTGCCCAAGGGGGCTGTAGAGGATAATCCCCAGTGTGGTTTGCTTTAACAGGGATATGGTAACGTCTTTTCCTTCAACAACTGTTGGGGTTGTAATGTCTATCTTTGTTTCGGATGAGGAAAAGAGGTTCATGGCATTACCGGTTATCATGTTTGCCAGCTCACCCACAATATCTTTATATTCCTGCCTTATCTCACTTTCCGAAAGGCCCGGGGCTAAAACTTCTGCAATTTTATTGATCATCTCAAATTCCATTCCGTATACAACTTCACCGGTAATTCCGCCCGTAATTCCAATTATTATTGAGACTTCCATGCTGGGTGAGGGGTTCTCCTTTATTGACAGTTTTCCCCTTCTTAAATCAACTTTGAGAATAGATTTAAATACAGCACTGGCTGCTTCCAGAAACGGATTTATATATTCAGCATTTAAATTCATCTAATTTTACTTACTCCTTGTTGTTATCCCCGATTGAATTCCATATTTTGATATAATTACAAATATTATCAATTAGTTTTTAAATTTTTTGTAATTTTTGATTTTTCATTCAACTTATAAAGGAGAAAAAGATATACCATATCCAATGTCCTGCTTTCTATATTCTTCGCTATTAAAGTTGTTTCCTTTTTAGAAGGAGTGTCAAACTTTATCTTTTTTAATATTGGAGTGAATATATACAGGCCGTTAAATGCAGTTATTACCTTTGAAGTGTTACCGTTTTTAATAGACAGGCATCCCTGGGTGAATATTTTCGATTTACTGATAAAAAACAAAGGTTTCCCATTTTTCTTATTTTCCCTTGGTTGTTCATTAATACTGAAAACATTAGATATTGCCACTTTACCTCTTAAAATAGCTGCCGCTGAGTTAAAGGAACCATTTTTTTGAGCAATTTTATTAATTTTAGATTTTATCTTGTTTTTTAATTTTTTAAGTTTTATTTTTTCAATTTTTTTTCTAATATTTCTTCTTTCAGACTTGAGATTTTTTACACTCTTCTTGTTTTTTTCCATTTCTTTAGAGATTTCAGCATTGCTTGCATTAATTTGATTTCTGAATTTTTTCTTTAAATCCTTATTTGAGAGAAATGCGTATTTAATCCGTAATTTTGATTTCTTGCTGACGTATTCATTATTGATTTCATCTGATGGGACTGCAATCCCCATCTTTAGAAACTGAATTAACTCATTTCTGATGAGGTTTTTTTTAAGATACTTTTGATAATCATTCTGGCTCATCTGGATTCTTCTGAGGACCCATTTAAATCTGGTCAAATCGAATTCACCAGTATTCGGATTAATAAATCCTGGATCTCTTCTAATAATCTCAACAATTCTTTCATCGGTAATTTTAAATCCATACTTTTTTGCCTCTTGTAAAAGCAGCATTTCAGATATATATCTGTTTAGAATCCTGCTACTTGCATCTTTGCCTTTCACATCCTTAAACCTGTCTCTGTATCTGACAAAATCCTGAATATGGACCTTTTCGCCATTTACAACTGCCACAATGGATTTATCCATGCCCATCCTGGACATAAAGTCGGGCATTCCAAAGGATAATGCAATTATGAGTACAAAAAAACTTACCACTGCATATCCAACAATTTTTGTAGCTTTTGATCTTGAGTCGAACATATATTACCTTCTTATTATTTTACCATTTGATATTTTAAAATGGATGAATATTTTATTTCATTGATGAATTTGAAATTGAAATAAACGGCTATATTTTGTCAATTAGAATTGTTATTTCATTTTTCCGGCATTTCGGCTTCATCAACGAGCATTATGGGAATTCCATCCTTCACGGGATATATCCTTTTACAATCTGTGCAAAGTATTTTACTGTTTTTTACATCATACTCTACATCACCTTTACAGGCGGGACATGCTAATATCTCAAGGAGTTTTGTATTTATCATATTATCCTCTGATTTTTTGAAACGTAAAATATATAAATTTTACTATTATAAATTAGTCAATAAAAAATAAAATATTTTGAATATTACCCTGTTTTAATTTTTTTTAAATTAATGCTTGAAATTATGTCCCATAAATAAATAAATTAAACATGGATTTTGTACACCTTCATAACCATTCCGATTATTCCATCCTCGATGGAGCAATTACCGTTGACAACCTTATTAAAAGGACTGTTGAATTGGGTATGCCTGCTGTTGCCCTGACAGACCATGGCAACATGTTTGGAGCTATTGATTTTTATAAAAAGGCAAGGAAAAGCGGCATTATCCCAATTATAGGTCAGGAATTCTATATTGCTCCGGGATCCAGAACAAAGAAAGAGAAGGTAATGGGCAGTGATGAACAAAATTCCTATCACCTCATATTACTTGCAAAGAATAATACGGGCTATAAGAACCTTTTAAAGCTTTCTTCAATAGGTTTTACCGAGGGCTTCTATTACAAGCCCAGGATCGATATGGAGGTCCTGGAAAAATATTCTGAAGGGTTAATCTGCAGCTCTGCATGTATTGGGGGGCAGATACCTTCTCTCATTTTAAAAGGGAAGGAGCAAAAGGCAAGGGAAATTGCCGGCAGGTTTCAGGAGATTTTTGGCAGGGATCACTTTTACCTGGAACTTCAGTATCATAACATGACCAAACAGGAGACAGTCAATAAAGAGCTTATCAAGATATCCTCTGAACTGAATATCCCTCTGATAGCAACAAATGACGCCCATTACCTGGGCAGGGAGGATGCTTATTCTCACGAGGTTCTGTTGTGTATTCAAACCGACAAAACAATTGATGATCCCGGCCGGATGAGATTTCCTTCTGATGATTTTTATCTGAAAACACCGGAAGAGATGGCATCAATTTTTCCCGATTATCCCGATGCCCTGTACAATACTGTCCGAATTTCAGAGATGACCGATCTTTCAATAGATCTTGGCAATCCCATTTTACCCGACTTTCCTCTTCCCCAGGGATATACACTCGATTCATATCTTCGCCATCTTGTTTATGAAGGTGCGGTGAAACGCTATGGAAAGGATTTGCCTCAGGTGGTTAAGGAGCGCATTGAACATGAACTTTCAGTTATAACGAGCATGCACTTTTCCGGATAT
>JBHPHB010000099.1:0-10497 GCA_042569985.1 Spirochaetota bacterium
ATTCAAAAAATTATACTGTCAAGAAATAAAAAAAAAATTAGTGTTCCATCGGTTTTATTGTTAAAAAAGTGAGTGGTTTGAAAAATTGATTTAATTATGAAGAAAAATTGGGACTGCCTATTGGTTTATATCATCACGAAAGACAAATTGTGAATTATTATTTATTTCCGACTTGATTGCATTAATCTCCGGTCCATTCATGCTTTTTGTTCTCTCAATTTTTATAATTCCCAGAAATATTTTATTATATGTTATGGGAATAAGTATTCTCTTGCTGTTATTAAGTATCATTGATGTTGCATTTTTCAACTCATTGCCCATATCGTTATTCAGATCAAATATATCCTTTTCTGGTTCGGTAATATTACTGAAAGCATTTTCCCTGTATTCCATCGACTTCGAGAGAATATTGGGGGTTGATTTTAGATACATGGCCATTAAATCAAGAGAATATTCTGATGATATACGGGTAAAGAGTTGCTGAATTTTTAAATTATTTTCGTTTTTCTCACTGGCAGAGGCGGTGGCAGTGTTTTTTTGATTATCATTGTCTTCGTAAACAACTTCTTCAAATTGTACTTCTGGCATTTTCTCATCTATTGGTTCAATATTTAATTTTTCAATTTCATCTTCCTTTTTCTCTTCTTTTATGACATCTTTATTAACTTTTTTTGTTTCCTTTTCGATTATCTTTGTTTTCCCGGGCCCCCGGATTTTTAGATATATAAGTGTTGAGGCAATTATGAAGAAGAGAATTATCAGTGCTACTTCAAGTAAAATTTTAGTAATTATTTTAATGTCTGCATCATAGGGGAAAACAATCAATAGGATTTTATCTTTTATTTTGTTAATAAATATATAGAATTTAAACTGTTCAACCTCATTTCCCGTTTTTGTATTGTAATAGTTTTTTATATATGACTTATAAGCCGGGATAGTGAGTTTTCCCCTTACAAAATCATCTGTTATTAAATCATATAGTTTACCCGTTGGGATAAATTTGTCGTTTTTACTCACAAGTTTTATGGCTTTATTTTTATCGGCTATTGCGAGGAGGGCAATTCTTTTATATTTAATGTTTACTTTCTTTAAAAACCGGGCTGTAACCTTGGGGTCCTTTTTATCATCTTTTTTTGTTAGCTTAATATAATTTCTTGATATATCCTTTGATATCTTTTCAATGCTATTTACATAATCCCTTTCTATAGTGGCAATTCTTTTGGGAAATATAAAAAGGTAGATTATTATGGTTATTGCTGCCGCAAGGATTCCAATAAATACTATTCTTGATTTCATTATATTCCGGTTTTAAATTATTTGTATTCTAGTGTGTCTTGTTTATTTTCGGTACAAATTGCTTTTTTCTAATTAGTTTTTGTGGAATCTTACTTAAAAATTAAACAAATATCCCTGATTTTTTATTTCTTGACAGTATAATTTTTTGAATAGTATAAATAATAGTTTTAGTATAATTGAAAGATTCACAAGAAGGAAATATCTTTTTGAAAAATATCATATCAAAATTAATAAAAATATATAAGTCAAAGCAATATAGGATTATTCAATGTTCCTATCCTCATACCGGAAGTACAATATTGGTAAATATATTGAATGGTATAATATGTCATGACAAACCAGTTGTGTGGGAAACACAAGAATATATTGATGATGAACTAATTACTAAAACTCATGATGTAGATATTGATAGATGGATAGAAAATTATTCAAATATATATAATTTGTTTTTTATATGTTCGGAAAGAGATGAAAAGTATGACTTGAAATATTATAATTATGATAATGTCTTAATTATAAATTATAGTGACTTGCTGGAAACGGATAATAATTCTTTAGAAAACATAATTAATAATATATATGCTAAATTATATGATTTTTTACCAAAAATATTTTTTCCAGATATTAAGGAAAAAGCTATTAAAAATGCTATTGAAAGAATCCAGAAAATGAACCAATTGTATGAAACGATAAAAGATAAACCGTTTTCCTATGTTAATACTTTTTATCATTTACATGGTAGTCATCGTAATCGCAATTAATCCAATAGAAACAGATCGGTATTTGATATTTAAGGTGTTAATTTAACTTTGATGCTGGTTGCTCCCATGATTCAGTATTATTGGGGGGAAAACGTATTATAACAGATAGTTGTTAAAAATTTTCTAATCATCAATTATCTGCTGGCTGGATTCGTCCCAGATTTTTCCATCATGTGGTGTAGCTGTCAGTAAATTGGGGTGGTCATTTTCCAAGTACCCGCCGAATCGTAGCTCTTCAATCAAGTGACTGAAACCGCTCCAGCCAATTCCCTTTCCCCCATCGGGAATAAAGTAATTCGCATGAAACATATAGCATAAATCTTCATCGACATTTTCATTGGATACAATTTTTAACTCATACCTTCTAAATTTATCATAGATGTCTGAAAGTAGCTTGCCGAGCATATCTCTGTTAAGTCTGTCCTTTTCATCGCTATACATCCACCGCAGCTTTTCTGGAAATGCTTGATATGCGAAACAGGTCACTATCGTAATTGTTGTAATATTTGGATTTCTATCTAGCGCAATGCTTATCAAAGAAATGTAGTCCTTTTTAAGGAACCACTCATGTACTACAACATCACCAGCCCTAACATGTAAAACCAGTTCGTTTTTGTGCGGAAGTAAGTATGATTTTGCGATGGCGTGTTGCTCAATAATGTCCTTCAAGAGGTCATAATTTTTTTCCCTGCACCCTTTGTTTGCAACTAAATATTTCTTTAGTATTGTGTCCTCAAATTCCGGCAAACGCAGCACCTTGTTCGCACTATCCTGCCATCTCTCGCCACTTGAATAAAAAACATCAGCTACTCTGTAGTGCGGGTTTGATTGAATTGTATTTATCTTGTCCAGAAGGTTCACTAAAGACTCCAGTTTAGTATATTTGCATGCATAAGCAGTTGGTGCTATCTGCCTACCGAAGTACAATGACAACTTAGATTAGTTTTTCAGGAAATTACCTCATCATTGAGGATACCAGTCACTCGCAAATAATCATTGATAAATCAAATATTGCAACCATAATTTAATATTATTGGAGGGAAAACATCTTGTAACAGGTAGTTGTGAGAGTTTACCTGTTTTAAAAAACGGGCTGTAAATTTTGATTTATTCTCATTAGTTTTTGCATAATTCCGGTAAAAACCGGCTAATTGTGAGGTTTTTTGTATGTAATAAATTAATAAAAAAAGGCGGCAAATAAACTTTGCAGCCTTTTTTTATGAGCGGGTGACCAGAATCGAACTGGCGTGATCAGCTTGGAAGGCTGAAGTTCTACCACTGAACTACACCCGCAAGTATCCATTTATGATAAATGAACAATGAAATGCAAAAATATATTTATCTGCAAATGAGTCAAGAAAATTTTAAATAAATCTTTAACCCCCTCATCATGTTTATTTTTTCTCAGAATGAGATTGATATCAACGTATATTTTATCCTTTATCAGCCCCCCAAACTCCCCGGAGGGGGCTTATGGTTTAATTTTAATTCATATTTGAATAAATTCAATGAATTATTTTTTTAGTGAAGATTATGACAAGATATATATATAGATAGAATGTATATCAGAGATAACCCAAATACTTGGGAGCCCCCCTTTGGGGGGTATGGGGGGGTAAACGTTTAGGGAGCACGAAGCGTAATAGTAAATTTACTGCCCATTCCCAAAATACTTTCAGCCTTTATTTTGCCCCCGTGAAGTTCTATGATCCTTTTGGCAAGAAAAAGGCCAATTCCCACACCGCTAACCTTGTATGTTAAAGAATTGTCAACGCGGTAAAATTTTTCCCATATATCATCAATATTTTCAGGAGGGATGCCAATTCCACTATCTTCTATACACAGGGAGATGCATATATCCGATTCATTTTCGTGTTTTTTAGCCATTGCAGTAAAAAATATATCCCCATTTAACTTATTAAATTGAATTGCATTTTTTATGACATTTTCAATTGCTTTTTGCATATACTTTTCATCTGCCATAATTTTTGTGTTTTTAGATATGCCTATATTGATATTCAGGTTTTTTTCTGATATCACTTTTGAATACTTATCGATGCATTTGTTTACCAAAGAAGAAAGATTTATACCTGTTGTATTTAATGCAGGATGTGATGACAGGTCCGTAATCAGTACAATATCCTCAATATACGTTTTGAGCTTATCTATGTTTCCATATATTTTTTCACCGTATGATTTTAATGTTTCCGGGTCTTTTTCATCTTCATCTCTTATAAGCTCTGCGTATGAATACATAACCTGAAGGGGAGTTTTCAGCTCATGTGAAAGGTTGTTGAGAAATTCATCCTTTAACCTGTCGCTTCTTTGTAAAGAATCAGCCAACTGTTTGTGATATTCCAGGGCTTTACTCTGAGCAGTTTCACTTTCCTCCTGTAATACATTTATTCTATCACCCAGGGCTAGGGACAGGCAAAACACCTGTAGAAGTGTGCCGCTATGGAAAGCCCAGACAGTAAATACATTGCTTTGCAATACACCGAACCTGTTTAATGAAGTGATAAGCGAACCTAATAGAAAAAAGCTGAATGCCAAAAGGTAGAATCGGGCCTGGCGCACACCTGCCTTTAAGCTTACAAGTCCTGTTATCAGTAATATCGGTACCAGTAAAATTACATAAAATGCCCCCAGCCTTATACCAATTGAATAAGGGACAAAGGGTGAGGCTAAAACTCCAAGAATTGATATTGCCAAAAGGAAAAGTACAATCCTGTCAGAATCAGGGATAATATCTTTTGTATGAAGGAAAGCCCTGGTAAACATGAGGACCCAGAATATACATATAAACAAAATAAGCGGTACCATGCTGTTTATCTCAGGGAAATTCCTCCATATATACTGAAATCCGGTGCCGCTTAATGCAAGGGAAACTAATATGAATGAAACTATATAGATTGAATAAAACAGGAATGCCTTATCCCTGTTGTAAAGGGCGATAAACAAGTTAACGACCATTGTTATAGTAAGAGCACCGTAGAAAATTCCCAGAAAAATCTGCAGGTTGTTTGCTTTTTTGATTATTTTTTTCTGAGAGTGTATTGTAAGGGGCAGGCTGATTGAGCCCGTTGATTCAATTCTCACATAATAAGTATAAGTGCCGGGCTTGGTCTTTAATGAAAATGTAAAGTTCTGGTATTCAAGATCCCTGCGGGAAAAGGGAAATGTATCACCGTATCTTTTGACTGTATAGGTTTTCTTCCTATCCGGCATATAGAGTTCAACTTTATCAATGAGGGGGTAGCCCACCTCCAGAAACCATTGAGTTATATTATTGGGGGGGATTGTAATTTTAAAACGTGCCCAGATGGCAGAAGATGTAAATCCAAAGTTAAGTGCCCCCCTGTCCGGTGGTTTTATGAAAGGGGCATTTTGTATGGTATTTATGTTGTACTTTTTTTCGCTATCCTCATGCACTTCAAGATGCGAACCCAGCGGGTATGTGTTTCTATCATTATTCAATGATATTGCAAACAACTGTGAGGAGTTCACAGCTTGAAAAAATAAAAAGAGGAAAAGTAACGAATATACTATTATCCCATGGAGCTTTATATGTTCAGTTACTTTATGGTTTTGTGATTTGCCCATGCTGGGGCATTAAATATAATGAAAGTATGAATTTGTCAAGATTGAAAACAAAAAAGCAACAAATTTACTTGACAATATTGGTTTTCATGCTGAATTAAAGGTAAACATGAATGAGGAGTTATCATAATAACTATGAACTATATCAGTTTATTCAAACCCTTTATAATATCTCTTATCCTCGGTGCCCTTCTGGGCCTTGAGAGGGCCTTCGCCACAAGGGGAGGCGAGTATGACGCAAATACCCTTGGAGGTGTACGCACCTTTTCATTGTTATCGTTACTGGGATGTTTAGCTTCATATGTTGATAATAAATACCAACCTGGAATTTTAATTATTTCATTTGTTGGTATTCTCATTCTCACGGGGATATCCTATTTTGTCAGCTATACCAAGGATAATGAGCGTGGCATAACAACCGAAATTAGCCTGCTGTTGTGCTTTGTTATTGGCGTAGTTGTTCAGCATGACCAGTTTATCCTGGCAACATTTATCACTGTTTTTGTGGTACTGATCCTTCATCTCAGGGATTTCATGAATAAAATGATGACAAAAATTGACTCCCACGATATCAGGGCGATTTTGAAGTTTGCCATAATTACATTTGTTATTTTACCTGTCTTTGACCCAAAGTACGCCGTGTATATTAAGGATATAGGTAAATTCAGCGAGGGACTGATAAAAAGGTTTCCCGAAATTGTCAATGTGGAACTCATAAATCCCCATACGGTGTGGCTAATGGTGGTCCTCATTTCGGGCATTGGTTTTACCGGTTACCTTGCCACAAAGATATTGGGCTCCCAAAAGGGAATCGGCCTTACGGGATTTCTTGGAGGTCTTGTTTCCAGTACTGCCACCACGTTAACCTTTTCCAGGCGGAGCAAGGAAGAGACAGTTTCTGATGTAAATGGATCAAAGGCTCTTTCGGTTTCGTTTGCCCTGGCAATTTTGCTTGCCTGCTCAACCATGTTTCCCCGTATACTTGTTGAGGTGCTCATTGTAAATTCTGACCTGCTTAAGTCCCTGTCGGTTACAATGGGGCTCATGAGCATGGCAGGTTTTATGTTCTGTCTTGCTATATGGAAGAAAACTAAAAATGAAAAGAGTGATGAGGTGCCCTTAAAGAATCCCTTTAATATCATGCCTGCTGTAAAGTTTGGCCTCCTATATGCGGGAATTGTTCTCCTTACAAGGGTTATTGAGGTAATGGCAGGTGAGAGCGGTATATATGTTGTGAGTATAATTTCCGGTCTCACCGATGTTGATGCCATCACCCTTACCATGAGCCAGATTTCAAAAAACAATCCCATGAAGCTGAACCAGGCATCTATTGCAATAACACTTGCCGCATTTTCAAACACATTTTTAAAGGCAGGTATGGTCTTTGCCCTGGGATCAAAAGAATTAAGGAAGACCGTGCTCATCGGTTTTACCGTAATTATAAGTGCAGGCATTTGCGGGCTTTTACTCCTTTTACTTTTGTAAGTACATTTTAAATCTATTAAATAAGGGGATACCATTGGTATAACCCGGCCTATGTAACAGATGGGGGAATATGAGACAGGCAGTGATGACGACGCTTTTTATTTCAATGTTCGTGCTGGTTATAGGTGCTTCGGTTTACATACCTTTCAGGCTGGGCAGGCTTTTCCAGCTTCAGAGTGCTAAAGCATTATATGCCATATTTATTTTCGGCTTAATATCATTTTTCCTTTCCGCCGTATTGCAGAGCAGGATGCCCAATGGTTTTGTAAATATATACTACATCCTGTCAATGCAATGGTTTGGTTTTTTTATTTACCTGATTTTTATCATTCTTGGTTTCGAAATAATAAATGTCTTTATAAAGCTGCAGCCTAAAATTTCTGCAGTTACAGTAATTGCCATTGCCCTGGTATTTGCAGTTTATTCCACATGGAGTGCCTATAGAATAAAAAATGTTTCCGTTGATATTCCCATTAAAGGTATTGTGGATGAAGTAAAAATAGTTCATCTTTCTGACATCCACCTGGGTGTTTTCAGGAATCATAAATATTTGAAGAGGTTAGTTGAAGAAACCAATAAGCTAAATCCCCATATTGTCCTGTTAAATGGGGATCTTTTTGATGGAAGAAACGCACTCAGGAACAGCATACTTTCCCCTTTAAGGGATTTTAAAGCACCCGTATATTTTACAACGGGCAACCATGACAGTTATGCCGGCATTGAAGAGGCAATGGAAACTCTTAAGAAAAATGGTGTAAAAATTCTTCGTAACAGTTATATTACCCTGGAGGGTGTCCAGTTTATTGGCCTTGATTACATGAAGGCAGATCCTGATACCTTCGATATGCATGTGGTAAATAAATATACCATAAAGGATATTCTTCCAAAAATTAAGATGTTACCTGGCGTACCTAAGGTACTTGTCCACCATAGCCCAGTGGGGGTTAAGTATATGAAGGAAAGGGGAATTAACCTCATGATTTCCGGCCATACCCACGGAGGGCAGATGTTTCCGGGAATGCTCATAGCCAGGGTGTTTTTCCCATATCTAAAAGGGCTTTATAATTATAATGGTACACATGTTTATGTTTCCCAGGGGGCAGGGACATTCGGGCCTGCAATGAGGTTTGGCACAAACAACGAGATAAGTTTTATTAGATTGAAGAAGAAGTAATAAATATTGTAGTTCTATTTTGATTTAACAAAAGTGTAGTCCATTTCTGTGCATATCTGGCTGATTAGATTATCAGAAAAAAGTATTGGATCGTAAAGATACCAGATGATTGTTTTGTAGGATAATGCTTGATACTTACATCCTCTTGTGCCAGATTCCACTGAGCACGTTGTATTTTCTTCCCATGTACCATTTAAATCGTTGAAGCAATTATCTCTGGGAAATTCAAGGTTACTTTCATCGGGATAACTTGAATAAATTTTTGAAGTAAGGTTCATTTCAAGATCATCATCATAAATTACGGAAGTGCAGCATCCCTTATAGGATTCATTGTCTCCATTGCATGCGAATAACAAGATGATGCTTGAAGAAAAAAACAATGAAAGTATTAATAATTTTTTCAATTTTGACTTCCCATAGATAAGATTTTTTATAAATAATATAGTAGGTGCTGGATGTCAATAAAAAAAATATATATTAATAATTGGGTAAAGATTTAATATAAATATTCATTTTTAAATAATGATTGACGTTAATATGAATTTAAATTTAAATGACAGGTAAGCTAAACGTTAATCCAGAGATTTTGTAAACTCCCAGGGCAGTCCATTTCTTTAAGCCTGCATATTGTTCGCAAGATTACTAAATTATTGCTTCGGTTTTTATTATTAATATATAATATATGTAAAACAGTTGTTTTTAATTATGGAATAGCTAATAAAATTAAGCGAGGTATGTAATGTCAGTAAATATTTATGCGGGAAACCTGTCGTACGATCTTACAGAAGCACAACTTGGAGATCTGTTTGGCACACACGGCGAAGTAACATCTGTAAAAATTATCACAGATCAGTATTCCGGAAGATCAAAGGGTTTTGGTTTTATTGAAATGGCCGATAAGGATGCAGCTGAAACAGCCATTAAAGAACTCAACGGAACAAGCGTTCAGGACCGTGAAATCAAGGTCAATGTTGCAAGGCCAAAGAATGAGAACAGGGGACATAACAGTTATTAAGTTTTAACAGCAGGCGGTATTTTTTTATCAGGCTGCAATAAAGCACCGGGAAAAGGCAGGATTAAGACCTCCTGCCTCCGATTTTTGAGATGTTTATCTTAAGTATTTTCAGGGCCTCTGGCTTGTCAATTGTTCTGCTATAATATTCCATCCTTTTCTGAAGATAGGTATCAGAATTATATCCCATCTTTTCAATGTTTCCTCTAACCATATCCTCAATTTCTCCAAGGTCTTTGACGACTGTCATTTCACCGTCGATTATGACCGATATCCAACCTGTACCGTCACTGTTCCAACCGAAAGCATTGAAGCAAACGAGGTTATTCTTTTGAAAAACCTCCCACTTTCTTCCTTTGGGGAAAAATGAAATATAAACTGTATCATTTACATATATAAATGCAAGGGGAATGCAGTATGGCTGTTTTCCGTCAGAGAGTGCCAGGATGCCCTCTCTAACATTTGTTAAAACATGATCTATCTCTTCCTTGCTAAGCTCTCTCATTATACCTGTCCTTTGGTTTTGTCTGTTTTTTGAAACTTTTTCTTATCATGAACACTGTCAAGTAGTTTTACCCATCCAAAAAAATATGTACAAAATTCTAAAAAAATATCATTTTTCACTTGACATTATGTCACATTGGTGTATATGTGGGGATTGGTGGGGATTTGTGTTAAAAAGTGTTCCAAAATAACCTATTTGGGGTAATCTAATATGTTTGTGGGTGAATACCACCCAAATAAAGATGAAAAGGGCAGAGTTGCCATACCTGTTAAGCTGAGAAAGGCCTTTAGCGGTGATTGTTTAATTAACAGGCTGGTAATCACCCATGGATTTGACAAGTGCATCATTGCTTTCAGGGAAGAGGATTGGGATGATTTCGTTAAGATAAGGCTTGTTCCGCTTTCTCAATCTGATCCCAGGAACAGGATGATAATGCGGCATTTCCTTGGCGGTGCAAATTACTGTGACCTTGATAAGCAGGGAAGGATGCTTGTTCCGCAATATCTTCTTGAGTATGCCGATATAAAAAAGGATATCACGATTCTTGGTTTAAATGACCATATTGAAATCTGGTCCAGGGATGTTTATGATAGCTATAAGCCCGATGATGAAACATCAAATATATTTGCCGGGGACCTGGGTTTTTAAAAGTCAAAATTTTTGA
>JBHPHB010000100.1:0-10353 GCA_042569985.1 Spirochaetota bacterium
CATTGAAAAACTTAATCAAAGATATTATAATTTAATAATTACAGATACAAAAATGCCCAAAATGGACGGTCTTACCTTTGTTGAAAACATAAGGCGTGATGTAAGGTTTAAACAGAAGCCAATAATTGCCGTGTTTTCCAAGGAAGATGATGATACAAAAGAGAAGTATTTAGATGCCGGAGTGAGTTCCTTTATTGTAAAATCGGAATTTGACAGGGGCAACCTGGTTGATGAAGTTAAAAAACTAATAGGGTGACTTAATAGATGGGTGATTCGATAAAGATATTGCTGGTTGATGATTCAGAGCTTGTCTCAGGGATGCTGACCCAGTTTTTTGAAAGTTCAGGATATACTATTGTCAGGGCAAAAAATGGCGTTGAGGGCATTGAAATGGTGTACAGCGAGGTCCCCGACATAATAATACTGGATGTTGACATGCCATTGCTCCAGGGATACCAGGTAAGCAGGCTGTTAAAGCAGAGAAGGGGGGTTAAGGATATACCCATTCTTATGCATACCAGCCATTCCGAAGACAGGGACAGGTACTGGGCAGTTGCTTCAGGGGCTGATGCATTTATCACCAAGGATTTTGATAACCTTGATATGCTCCTGGAGATGGTGAAGAAGTTCAGTGGCCGGGGTAAAATTGATGTGCAGCAGATAACAGAAGATGCAAAATCTATTTCAAGGGAAAAGATCTTTGAAATGGTGGGAACAATTTTTGATCGGCAGCTTTTTCACTCTACTATTTTAAATATGCTTGGAGATGTGGGCAGGAGCATTGGCTCCCTTGATGAGACTATATCGAAAATTTTAAACCTCCTGAAAAAAGTTTGTCATTCACATGTTACTGTATTACTCCTTAAAGGCAGCATATATCCCAGTGCGTATATTATGCCCGAAAAAAATATTTTCAAAAACGATGTTGAGGAATTCATTAAAGTATGCTATAATGATTTCAATAAGAACTTTCCCGAACTGAACCTGATGAAAACAAAAAAGTTTATGATTGGTATTGAAGGCAGGGATGATTTTGAAAATATAAGGCACGACAATAAAAAGATAAGCTCCTATGCGGCTTTTGACCTTAAGGGCAATGGAGGTGCCATTATAGGCAGCCTCCATATAGGAAATATAACCAATAATTATTTTTCAGATTTTATTTCCGGTAATATCGAAGTTTTTTCCGGAGGGGCGGGCATTATTCTTGAGAATTCAATTCTTTTAAATGAAATAACGGGTATGGAAAATAAAATCAGGACTGTCCTTTCAAAGTTTGTCCCCAAGGATATTATCGATAACCTTGTGGAAAGAAAAAGTGATGTAGACTTTATGACAGGCGAGAAAAGAGAGGTGGCAATTTTATTTTCAGATATCCGTTCATTTACAACAATTTCAGAGAACAACAGCGCGGAGAATGTTGTTTCCTTTCTTAATAACCTTTTTAACGTCATGGGCAAAATTATTGAAAAGCACGGGGGTATAATCGATAAGTTTATCGGTGATGCCATTCTGGCAATTTTTGGTGCCCCCAAGAGTTATGATGACAATTCATTGCGTGCTGTAAAAGCTGCAGTTGAGATGACAAAAGCCCTGAAAGAAGTGAATATTGATGAATTAGAACTGCCCGGAGGGGGGGTTAATATCGGTATTGGCATACATGAAGGAAATGCCATTGTGGGTAATATAGGATTTTCTGATAAATTTGACTATACTGTAATCGGAGATACGGTCAACCTTGCTTCCAGGCTGGAAGGTTTAACAAAACATTATCACCAGCACATAATTGTTTCGGATTCATTAAAGGATAAAGTGGAAAAGCATGTGATGCTTCGGGAAGTTGATAACGTTAAGGTAAAGGGTAAATCAGAAAGCACAAGTATTTATGCAGTTGAGTTGGAAGAGGAAAAATTTGACAGGCAATTTATGGAAAATTACAATAAGGGGCTGCAGCTCTACAAGATGGGTAATTTCAGTACTGCCATAGAATACTTTAATAAATCATTGGTAAGTATTCCCGATGATTTTACATGCGCCATGTTTATTGAGCGATGCGAAAGGTTTATTAAGGAATCACCGGAAAACTGGGACGGTGCTATTTCCCTGGATTTTAAATAAGATGCACCTTTGCGATGTGAATGGTGCAATGATTAAATATAAAATTATTTGAAACAATGGAGGACTCAAATGTTTAAATGGCTTATTAACATGAAATTGAGGAGCAAATTTTTGCTGTTCACAATTTCTGTTTTAATTATTTCTCTCCTCGTTATAGTCCTTGTGATGCAATACGAGACTTCTGAACATTCTAAACTTGACCTTAAAGATTACAGGAAGGAAGAGATTAAACAGGTCAAGCAGACTTTAAAAAACTACATAGATATCGTTATTAGTTCAATAATTAAAGAGAAGAAAGAATTGTACAGAAAGGGAAAGATATCATTGGGGAAAGCGAAAAGACAATGTGTCAGGGAAATCCAGAAACTCCGTTATGATGATGGGACAGGATATGTGTGGATAAATGACATGAGGTTACCCTATCCAAAGATGATAATGCACCCCACTGTGCCGTCACTTGATGGAAAGATTTTAAAAGATCCAAGGTTTAACTGTGCCTACGGCAGAAAGAAAAACCTTTTCCAGGCTGCCGTTGAAGTATGCAAAAAAAGAGGGCAGGGCTTTGTAGACTACATGTGGCCAAAGCCGACAAGGGAAGGGTTAACCGAGGAGCAGCCGAAAATATCATTTGTCAAATCAGTCGATGAATGGGGATGGGTCCTTGGTACGGGGGTGTATGTTAATGATATTGATGACAGGATAAAATTAAAGGATAAAGCTGATAAATCACAGATGAGGAGAATACTGATTTTTATAATTGCCATTTCCATAATTGTAGCTTTGATAATGATTATTATGATCTATATATATTCAGGATTCATTTTAAAACCCCTCGTGAAGATGAGGAAGGTTGTTGATAATGTATCGAATAAGGACCTCACAAAACAGATTGACGTTGATACCCTTGATGAATTTGGGGAGATGTCGGGGCACTTTAATACCCTCATTTTAAATTTCAGAGAACTTCTGAAAAGCACTCAGCACTCCGGGGCAATTCTGCTGGATTCTATCCAGGAGCTTTCAACATCATCACAGGAAATATCTACCACATCCAATGAACAGGCAGCTTCGGTTAAGGAGATTGTAAGTACAATGGAGGATTCCGATGAGCTTGCAAAAAGTATTGAAACAAGAGTTGATGAAGTGGCAACTATTTCCAATAAGACCAAGGACAGTGTGATTAATGGCTTTACCATTATAAAAGACAGTCTCAATAAAATGAATGAAATAAAAGTATCCAACACTGAAACAATATACGAGATCAAGTCACTTGGCGACGAGATTGAAAGTATATGGGACATTGTTAATATAATAAATAACATTGCGGACCAAACAAAAATAATTGCCTTTAACGCTGAACTGGAAGCATCTGCAGCGGGGGAAGCTGGCAAGAACTTTCAGATAGTTGCATCTGAAATCAGAAGGCTCGCAGATAATACCATGACGTCTACAAATGAAGTTAAAAATAAAATAAAAGAAATTCAGCATTCTTCTGATAAACTGGTATTGTCATCTGAAGAGGGTACTGAAAAGATAAAAGAAGGATGGGAACTGTCAAACAGTATTGAAAAGATTTTTGAGGAGATATTATCCTCATCTGAAATAACTGCAACATCGGCTGAACAGATAGCATTATCTATAAAACAGCAGGTATCTGCTTTCGAACAGATTTTACAGACTTTAAAACAGATATCTGAGGGTATTGACAATTTTGTAGTTTCAACAAAATCAACTACCAATGCGTCAATATCGCTTAAGGAGATGGCCGACAGTTTGAATTCCACTGTTGATGAATATGTTGTTGATGTTAAGAAAATTGAGTACAACAGGAGTGATATTGATTAATCTATCGGGGCAATTTGTCCATGTTCTGAAGATCATGGGCAACGTCCTGCAGGCCAAATTTATCAAGGGTTTCCTTTGAGGGGATTCCTGTTTCCCTGTCCCATCCACGTGTTTTGTAGTAATCCTCCAGCATGATTTCCCATTTTTCAGGTTCTATTGTTAACCCCTTATGGGGACCGCCGGAAACGGGGCCCTTTACCCATTTCCCTTTTAAATGGTCATCATCTTTTGTAATGCCCTGGCGAACTAAAAATGCCCTCTCCAACGTGAATATGCGGCTGGCAATTTCCCTCAATTTTTCAGAGTTAATTTCCATTCCTGTCACTGCATAGAGCATTTCGGCCATATCGTCCATGCCAATGCCGAAGCCGTTATGGTCGGTTACGAATTTGCAAACCTGCAGACAGTCGGCAATTGTATACATGTCCTGTGCGTAGTTAGCTGCCGTGGCCTTGTTGTATGATTTTGGGGACAGCACATCGGAAGTGCCAAACCTCTTTACCGCTTCTTCAGGGGGCATGGCAGGCTTTCCTTCTTTTGAAGGAAGTTCAATTAATAAGCCGCCCCGCAGATGGTCTCCGCCTCTTGTTGCCGTGGCATAGCAAAGGGCACTGCCTTTCAGTACCCTTACATCAACTCCTCCAAATATCATGCCCTTGCAGTAGTTAACATAATCAATTGCATCCTTTCCAATACTCTTTGCGGCAATAACAGCTCCATTTGCAAGAATGTCTCCAATCCCCTCCCTGCGTGCAATTTTATCCAGCATTAGAACCATGGATTGGTGATTCCCGAAATTTAGGGGGATGCCATCGGTGTCATCAGTATCTATTATACCATTTTCAAACCAGTCCATGGCAATGGACATTAGCAGTCCAAAATCTAGAATATCAATTCCATATTCATTTGACAAATTGTACATCTTGAAAAGTGAGCCTGCATTGGTGTTGCCGCAGCTGGGGCCGCAGGAAGAATTGCATCCCTCTGGCATTTTTGCCCCCTTTGTTCCCTTGTAGAGGCCGTCGGTGACCTCAAAACTCTGGATACAGTGGACCGGGCATGAATAACAAGAATTGGACCTTGTGAAATATTTGTGCAGGTTGCCGGCGCTGACCTTTTCAACTTCATGGAAACCGCTTGTTTGAGAAAAGTTTTTTATAGTGAGAATTCCCGCATCATCCTCTTTGTCAAGGGGTCCCGCTGATCCGTATTTACTGAAAAAGGAGGTGAAGGGGCTTTCGTTTATTTTTCTTTTCCATGTCTCCCTTGTTTTGTTGAAGAGGTCCGGTTTTGCTATGGGTACTTTTTTATTCCCATGTACGCATATTGCCTTCAGATTTTTTGAGCCAAGCACAGCTCCCATTCCGGTCCTGCCGGCCACATTATAACCGTGTACAAGGCATGCAATGTTTACCAGGTTT
This sequence comes from Spirochaetota bacterium, assembly GCA_042569985.1. Lineage (GTDB taxonomy): Bacteria > Spirochaetota > UBA4802 > UBA4802 > UBA5550 > JBHPHB01. The sequence goes on from JBHPHB010000100.1 coordinate 5,385, forward strand.
TCACCGGCAGGGCCAATTGATGCCACCTGTATTTTTATACGTGCATTTTCATCCCTGATGATTTGCTCCGTTTCCGTTGTATTCTTACCCCGGAGGTGTGATGCATCTTTAAATATTACTTTTTCATTTTCAATTAAAAGATATACGGGCCTGTCTGCTTTTCCTTCTATAATGATGTGGTCAATTCCTGCTTTTTTCATTTCCGGGGCAAAGAACCCTCCAAAGCTTGCATCACCAAGTATACCGGTCAGGGGGGACTTTGCAGTTACAGTGCATCGCGGGCTGGAAGGGCACAGTGTTCCCGAAAGGGGCCCGCTTCCAAATATGACCCTGTTCATCGGGCTCAGCGGTTCAGTATCCATTGGGACTTCATTATAAAGAATGCGGGAATTGATTCCCCTGCCGCCGAGAAAGTCATGGCGCAGCCTATCATCAATCTGCTCATATTTAAAGTTTCTTGCAGTAAGGTCGATGCGAAGGATTGTTCCTGTCCATCCAAACATTTTTTCTCCTTATTCCTGATTATTAATAATCAAGCAGCTTTTGCAGTTCAAGTGCATTATTACTCAGCAATTTTGCCGTTGACTTTAAACTTTCCGATAGAAGTGCGTTGTTCTGGGTAATCTTGCTCATTTCCACCATTCCCTGCCTTATCTGGATAATCCCATCGTCCTGATTTTCCGAGGATTCTTTAATTTGAATCATCAATTTAGCTGTTCTTTTAATTCTATCCACTATCTCTTCCAGGATTTCTCCGGCCTTTTCAGATACCTGGAGGCTGCTATTGGAAAGTTCAACTATCTCCTTTGATGCACTGCGTGTTTTCTCAGACAATTTTCTCACTTCTCCTGCCCGCGCAGCTTCAATAGATGCGTTAAGAGCCAAAAGGTCTGTTTGTGAGGATATGTCTTCAATAATATTAATTTTATCAGTAATGATTTTCATTGACTCAAAGGTTTCACTGAATTTGCTCCAACCATCAATAGTAAGGTTGGCGGCTGAAGTAGCATCTTCAGCATTATCACGAGAACTTGTCGCATTTCGGGATGCAATATCTCCTATTCCTTCCAGGGAAGTGGAGATCTCATCAACATTATTTGCCTGGTCAACTGTGCTGATGCTCATGGACTCTGCAGTGGATTGAAGTTGTTTTGAAGATTCTATGAGGACACTAGTTACATTTTTAAGGGACTCAATTATTTGGGATAATTTATTATACTGGTCCTTGTTTGTTTTTGATTCAGACTCTGCAGTTTCAACGGCCTGCTTGCTTATATATTGTATGCCACTCAGTACTCCATATACGGCAATTATAGAAAATGTGCTTTCCACTGCTGCAATTTTTATCACAGGCTTTAAGGCCTCTCCGACTTTTGCTAAAGCTAATATAAGGTAGGTAATGTCACAAATAACAAAATATATACTTACACCAAGTAGTACTTTCCAGCTTGTAAGAAGTGCTGAAATGACAATTACCATGTACATGAAATAAATAAGTGTTGTATATCCATCTGCCGGCGCATAATTTAGTTTGCCCATAAAGGCAGCACTGACTATTATCGCAGTGAAAATTGTTGTAAGATTTGCTGATATTGTATAATATCCTTTTTTCAACAAAACCAGTGAAGCGCATATTACAATGAAAAAGGCAATTAAGGTTATGTATGCTGTGGTTACATTTTTTATTTCAGCAATGTTTATGGCAATGCCAAGCAGAATCGAACAGGTAATGAAAAAAAATAAAACATATAAAAATGCAGAGGCACGTTTTTGAGCAAATGTCCCGACATTATCATATTGGGATAAAAAATATTGCTGTATCTTTTTTAGGGTCATGCAAGTAAAACCTCTTTGTTAATAGACGAGTGATATAAGAAATATAAATCAAGACATATTATTTATTTTTGCCTTGAAAGATAAACATCCCCTGTTTCTGGCAAAAAATACAGGTTCATTCCCTGTTTTCCGCCAACAACTTTTTGTTTGACATTCATCTTATTTTCGTTTAGCAGCTTAATAGCTGTATTAAAATTACTTTCTCCAATTGTCTGGTTATTTTTTATATTCGGGATTACACTGGCACCGCCGAAAATTTTTATGTCAATTTTATCCTTTGGTATTGCCCTTTTACTGAATTCATCAATCATATATTGAATGGAACATGTGACATACTTAAAATCACAGGAATCGGCAACTTTTGTTTTGCAATTTACCGGGCAATTATCAAAACAATCAGAATTGCCATCATACCTTTCGGGAAGTTGGGCATGGCATATGCCGCTGAGTTTTGTTTTTTTATTATAGAAGATAACCGAAAGACAAGAGCCAAGAACAGTACGGATTAAAACAGGTTTATCTGTTATGACAATTTCACCGAGTTTCAAAAATATGGATTCATAATTATCCATGTATTTATTTAACTGTTTTCTTGTAATAGAATTAACCATTTTTACCAGTCCCATTTTCTTGAATTTTTATTTTAGATATACATCACTCAAGTTAATGCAGAATTCTTATAATATTTAAGCCATTTTATTATAATTGAATTATACCATATTGTCAATTCAAAATATATTTGGGTGTAATAAATTGATTTTTTTATTGTTAAATTGAAAGGCCTGTGTATTTTTGTCCACCAGTACATTAGTTTATATGATAATCAGTATTTATTTGGAACTATGATTTAATATCTACGGTCATTCAAATGGGGCAGTTATGAAAAGGCTATTATTAATAATATTTATATCCATTTTTTATGTTGCTAATATATATGGCCAGGGCAATGAGACTGTATTATCACTCAATAGGTTTATCAGTAGTGCCGCAGAGAATGATCCTGCCTTTCAAAAGATTCTAATAGAACGGCTTTATTTGAAATACAGCAAGGATTTAAACCTTCCCCTATCGGATATTGTGCTTTCTGTTACGGGTCAGTATGGCCTTTTTGTAAATAATGAAAATAAACTCAATAAGGACTATGAAGGGGCAATTTCTTTGAGCAAACTTTTCCCCTTCACGGCCACTGAAGTAAAAACTGCTTATTCCAAAACAGGTGATTATGGACTGGGCAGGGGGTGGTACAGTTCCACTTTCAGTGTTGAGGTAAGCCAGGAAATTGCTAAAAATGCATTCGGCAGAACTACACGTAAAAAAGACAGTAAGATTGGAATCGAAAATGAGCTTGCCAGGCATCAGATTATTGAGGCATATGAGGATTACCTGGCTGCCCTCATTAAACTCTACCTTGAATGGTATTCCGCCTATGAAAAGCTCAAAGCCAGTGAGATAATTTACAGGGACAGTGTTGATCTTAATAACCTTGTCAGGAGGAAAAGGCGTTACCGAATTGCTTTTCCCGAAGATGTGGATAAAAGCTATCTTGAAAGGCTTGATGCCCGGGAGGAGCTTATAACCTGGAAGGACCAATTTAACCGGCTGAAAATGAATATTTTATCTGTGTCCGGGCTTAAAGATAAATCAAACCTTAAGCCTGTACGCCCTGTCATAGACAAAATAGATACAACCAGGGAGGCAACTTTTCACGTTGAAAACAGCAGGACCTTTGTCATGCTGAACCTTCTTGAAAAGCATGGGGTCATTGATGAAAAAATTGCAAAGGATGACCTTCTGCCATCGGCTTCTCTTTTTGCCGGATATAATCTTATTGGTGACAATTACAGGTTTATTAATCCGGGCCACAAGGTCTATTTTGGTATAAGCGGGGACATGAACTTTGGCAAACAAAGGGAAAAGGCAGTTCGAAGAATTGCAAGAATAAATATTAAAAAAAACAGGATTACCAGGATTTCCACACTTCTAACCCTGAAAACCAACCTGTTTAACCTGTATAGTGAATTGAGAAGGCAGGGTAAACTTATTAGCTTAGCGGAAAATAAACTGAAAATTTCAAAAAAGGTGTTCCGGGCCGTGAAAAGAAATTATTATATTGGAAAGGCAAGCCTCAATGACCTCATAATAGCAAAGAACCAGGCAGATGAAAACAGATATAAAAAGATATACCACGACATTCTATTCCAGCAGCTCATTGTGGAATGGAAGAGGTTGAGTGACGTCCTTGTAAAAAGAAGAGACCTCTTAAAATGATATTATTATAAGAGGCCTGTCTATAAAAAGAAATTAGTTTTCTTTTAGTTGTTTCATCGCTTTCTTCAGTTTTATTCCTCCGAATATCATCTTCTTAATTGAAAATCCCCTGAAAACGGTTCCATTTTCTTTACAGGCAGGTGAGGCATATGGGATGACATTTTTACAGCTTTCCTCAATATCGCTACCCAGATGGTCAAGAACCAGTGATGTTTGTTTCTGCAGCTCTTCATTGGTTATCCAGTTTCTAACTACCTTCGAGCTTGTCACCATATTTGTCTTTATAATACCGGGCTGGAATACATTTATTTTAATATCTTCTTCATCTTCTTCTAATTCCTTTGCCAGGCACATGGAAAAGTTTATAACTCCGCCTTTTGAAGCAGCGTAAACTATATGGTGGGGCATTGGCCTTTTTTGGTCTGAACCGGCACCGCCAAGGGTAATGATTCTCCCGTATTTTTTTGAAATCATTGCGGGTAATACAGCTGAAACGCAATTTATGGCACCTGTTAAATTTGTACCGATAACGTTGTCAGTTATTTCATTTAATTCTTTTTGTGATAATTTATTGAAAGGGCCGTAAAGACTGGTAATCCCGGCATTGGCCACGAGAATCTCAATGGAACCGAAACTTTCAAGGGTATGGTCGACTAATTTTTGTACGGATTTAATATCCTTTACATCACAGGGATATCCCGTAACGGCATCTCCATATTCCTTTTTAAATTCACTTACTACAGATTTAACTTTATCCTTACTTCTTGAAGAAATTACTACATTGCATCCTTCTTTTAAAAGTAATTCCGATATTTTTTTACCGATACCTATTGTTGAGCCCGTAACAGAAAGCACAATATCCGAT
>JBHPHB010000101.1:0-10318 GCA_042569985.1 Spirochaetota bacterium
GCTGTTAATATAACAGGCCTCAGCCTTATTACACCTGCATCAATTAATGAATCCTGTAATGATTTACCCTTATCCCTTTCATAGTTAATAAACTGGACCAGTACCAGTGTATTACTCACAATTACTCCGGCAAGGCTGAAAATCCCCAGCATGCTCATAAATGACATTGGCTCACCATGTATAAAGAGGGCCAAAACTACACCCACCGTTGCAAAGGGGATTGCAATCATTACCACAAGGGGTAGAAACAGTGAGCCCATAAAAACTGCCAGAATAATAAAAATAATCATGAGGGCCACATTGAAGAGATCTCCCATTTCACTCATGTTCTTGTCGGTGTCTTCCTGTTCGCCTCCATAACCTATATCATAACCGGGATACTTTTTTCCGATATCCTTGAATTTCTTTGCAAGGATCTTATTTGCTTCTATTGAAGTAATTATATCCTTGTTTACCTGGGCCTGGACCTGTACTATCCTGCGAAAGTTAAGCCTGAAAATCCCCGAATATCCCTTTCTCTTTTTAACATAGGCCACCCTGCTCAGAGGCATAAGCCCTCCCTGACGGTTAGCTATCATAACTTTATTCAGGCTTTTCTCCCTTCTCAGGGCCCAATCGGGGAAGCGTACCCGTATATCAACATCCTCTTCACCAATTTTTATACTTGTCGCAAGGGCACCCTCAAAAGATGATTTCATCTGTTATAACCAATGCAATATCCATTACCGATACTTTAGCCTGTGACGCCATTACTTCCTTAATAAAATACCTGTACTCAGTCTTTCCCTCTTCAAAATCCATTGATATATCGGTAACACCTTTTATGGTTTTCAGGTAGTCCATATACTCCTGTGCTATCTTCTTCAATGTAACATAGTCCTTTCCTCTTATCTCAACATTGACGGGCTTACCAACGGGAGGGCCCATTTCATCCTCTTGAAATTCAAAGGTCATTTTTTTTGATAGAAGGCCTTTCTTTTGTATACCCAGCACCTCTTTTCTTATCTGTGTCAATATTGCTGTTGCATTTCTCTTTCTTGATTTATGAGGGGTCAGGTAAATATGCACAGTGGACTTATGCGTGCCCTCTCCCGGTTTTGGATCAAGGCCAAAACTGGTTTCAACACCTGCCCTTGAATGCAGATCCATTAATTCGCTCTTGGGAAGCTTGAGGACTATTTTTTCAATCTTCCTTATCTCCCTCAAATTAGCATCAAGGTTGGTGCCCTGTGGAAGGCGTGTTTTTATCTGTAGAATTTCCGCCCCTCCACCGGGTGAAAAAACAAAACCGATTGTACTCATGAGCGCCATGGAGCCAATAAACAGGACAACTAAGATTAAGAGTGTAATATACCTGAATTTTAAAGCAATTTTAAGCAATGATTTGTATCTCACCTGGACTTTTCCAAACAACCCCCTGCTGCTTGCATCATTTTTGTTTTTACCACTGCCTTTTTTCGGTTTCTTTACTTTGGCAAAAATATTCAGCTGGGTGGGAAGAATGAACATTGCGATAAACCATGATGCGGCCAGGCATATTATGAGCACAATAGGTATTCCCATAATAAACTTACCCATTATACCGCTTAAAAAGAGGAGAGGTATAAAGGCGGCGCTGATACAAAAAAAGGTAACTGTAACGGGCCAGAAGATTTCGGATACGCCTTTCACTATTGCCTTACCTTTATCCATGCCCTCTTCCATGTAGCGAAAGCTGTTTTCAGACACAACAATGCTGAAGTCGACTATCATCCCCAGGACCATGATCATCCCAAAAAGGCTAATAACATTAAGGGTTATCCCGCCGACACTCATTCCCATGAAGGCAAACATAAATGCAATGGGAATTCCCACTGTAACTATGGTAGACAACCTCAAACCCAGGAGCACCATTAGTATTAACACAAGCAGTATCAATCCGGAAATTGCATTGGTTATAACAGATGAAATGCTGTTACGGGTATATTTACTCTGGTCATTAAATAACTGGACTTTAACATTTTTTGAATTTGAAGGCTCATATCCCAGAAGCTGCTTTTTGATATTATCCACCAGGATTATTTCATCAATACTTCTCTTTTTCCAAACCCTGAAAATAACTGCCTTTTGGCCGTTAAACCTTTCAAGCACATCGGCATCCTCATATGTAGATGTCACTTTCGCGATGTCCTTAATCCTTGTTACATAACCAATGTCATTGGACATTAGCACGGTTTCTCTTATTTCTTTAGCGTTGTTATACTGTCCCTTAGTACGAAGAATAAATTCTTCATCATTTATTCGCAATGACCCGCCGGGCAGGTCCATGTTTCTGTTTCTCAGTTTATTTATGACGGTATTCATACCGATCCTGTACTGTGATAACGCACGGGGATGCACTTCCACAAGGATTTCCCTGTCCTGAAAGCCGAATTGCTGCACATCAGCAACTCCATCAATCTCGTATAGGTAATCTTCCAGTTCCTTCGCAGCCTCCCTTATTTCATTATAGGAAACACCGTCTTTCTTACCGAAAACCGCGATATCCACCGCAGGGGTTTTATCAAGTTTAATCTCCTTAACAAGTGGCTTTTCCGCCTTTGATGGAAGATTTTCCACCATGTCCACTGCATCCTTTATATCCTGGACAACCTGTTTTTTATCAGGCGCCTTATCATCAATAAATACAGCAATTACCGATACATTCTCAATATTGTACGCCCTTACCTTATCAAGGCCGTCAACCTCCCGGAGTTCCTTTTCAATGGGGATGGTTATAAGCTGTTCTATTTCATCGGGCGAACCCCCGGGATAAATAGTCTGAATTGTCACCATGTCAAAATTAACTTCGGGAAAGGACTCCCTGTTCAAATTGGTTACGGTGATATAACCGGCAACCATAATGAGTATGATTACCAGGTTTACCAACAGCTTCTGGTTCATTAGATATTTTATAACCTTGATCATTTATCTTCCTCCTGATCCCAGTGACCTCACCCCCTAATTCCCCCTCTCCCGGTACTTCGACTCCGCTCAGCAACCAGGAGAGGGGGAATTAGAGGATTTTCGTCATTTTCCCTTTGGGATGTACTTGTTTACATTGATTTTAAACCGCTCGTAAAGCTGGTTTCTTGAAACATCGAGCTGAAGCAGTGAAATATTAAAAAGGACAAGGGCCTGAAGTTCACTCTGCCTGCTCTGGACAAGTGCATCAACCCCGTTTTTAACAACTGCTGCTGTTAAACGCCCCTTTCTTAGATTTCTCAGCATCTTCCTGTAAAATTTATTCGATTGTATCCTGGCATTCTTTGCCTTTTCATAGAGGGTGTGATATGTATTAATCTGTTCTATCTTCCCAATAATATCATCTTTTACAATTCTCCTGGATTTTTCCAGGTTAATTTTTGCCTGCTTAACCATGAAGCGTGAATTTCTTTCATTGATTTTTTGCGCCTTATCATCAAGGGGATATGTTATCCTAAGCCTTGCTTCAATGGAGGGGTATTTAACAGAACCCGTATCGCCCCAGGCACTGCCAAAATTCTCTCTCTGGCTGATAGTTGATGTATTCAATTCTGCAATCAACGAAGGCAATGCATTATTCCTGGCAATATCAAGGCCAAGCTTTGCATTTTTTAATGCCAAAAGGGCGTTATTATAATCGGCCCTTTTATGGTAAGCTATTTTAAGGGACTCTTCAATATTCATCTTTGGAACCTTATTGGAAAGAATAACTGTACCTTCAATATTTATTCCCTCCTTTAGGTTCACCGTCCTTAAAAAACTCCTCATAGCATCTTTATATTTCTGTTCTGTCATGGCCTTTTGCGCTTCGGCACCCGATACAAGGGCATTGTAATAATTAAGATTAAAACTATCAGCAAGGCCAAGGTAAACATTTCGCGCCATTATATTTCTCACCTTCTTTATCTCTTTCAGTTGCAGTATAGCATTATCATGTGCTGACTTATTAAGTACAACATTCCAGTATTCACCGATTATACCCACAACAACAAGGGAAAGCCCATAAAGGATTGCTTCTTTCTGCATCCTGGCAGCATTTTTTAAAATCTTCATCTGTTTTCGGTCAGAATAGCCGAATGCATTTTTCAGCAATTCCTGGTGAATATTTATATAGATATTGGGAGTGTTGGAAACTTCAGGACCAAACATTTCACCCAAATCCAGTCCACCTAAATCGGGCATTGCCATATTTTTTCTTTTATAATATTCATGGAAAACACCACCCGTAATAGTTGTTCCCGTGGAGAAGCTCTTTTTTACACCCACAGAAAAATCAAGGGCCTTTTTATTCACACCCTCATACATCTGCATCACGCCTGAGGGATACTTGGCATATTTGAAACCTGTGCTCCCGTTCAGGGAAATGGAATATTTATTTAAAAATTTCTTATACATGGAATCTGTCATTGCAACATCATAGCTTCCTGATAAAATATCATGGTTGCTTTCAATTGCCCTTCTTATTGCACTGCCCAGTGTAATCCTCAGTCCTCCAATCATAATTGCAGGTTCGTTTGCAAGCTCTATCTTTATGGGTTCGCTTTTATTATTGTTGTTATTATTATTGTTATTTTGTGCATACAGCGGATAGATTGAAAACTGCAGTAAAAATAATAATATTAGTAATGTATTTTTCATTATCAAAAACTCCCTTGATAAAATTATTTTTTTATTTTTATAATGATAAAATTCTTTCCAATTGTTTGAGTGCTTCTTCGGTTAAGCCCTGATCCTGTTTTTGCTTTATCGTTTCAATAAGTTCATCAAGCAATTTAATCAGGTCAGCCGGAACTTCGGGAATCTTCAAACCCTTATTTTCAGGTTTAAGTATTTTAAACATAAGTTGAACCGTTTGCTCTAAAAGGTTTTGCTTAAAATACAACCCTCCCTTTGTGCCGTTATCAACGGCATCTTCCACAATATCTATTACATCATACAAATTCTGGTATAAAAATATCATGGAGAAAAGATTCATTACAACTATGGAGGGGCTCTTTGATTCAAAATCACCGCTTTCAATCCCTTCGATTATAACACTTCGAAGAAACAGCTGCCTGGTGACAATATACTTTTTTATAAATTCCTTCAGGTATTTTTTTCCTTCAGCTATCTCCCATGAAATGATTCTTATCACCTCAGGGTCTGAGGCTTTAATGCTCAGGTTTACGAGAAAGTATATTACGACATATAACTTCTGGGGTGCAGTTAAATTCCACTTCCCAAAAAGCAGGGGGATATCAATCTTTCCATGGCCGAAGATCCTTTCCAGCACAGCCCTGTACAGGTCATCCTTATTGTTGAAATAATAATGGATGAGGGCCTTATTTACCTTTGCCAGTTTAGCAATTTCCGCCATCCTTGATCCCTGGAACCCCTTTTCGGCAAATTCCTTTTTTGCAGCTTTAAGGATCTTTTCTTCGGGCTTTATGCCATTTTTCCCATTCTTCATATAATTAACCACTTCTCATACCATGTTCACTTTTCAGTTAACTTATTTAACTCAATTGTCAGTATATTTAACCATATGGTTAACGTCAAGTCAAAGTGGTGTTTTTTTTTGATTTTTTATGAAGGTTGTGCTCCCATTGGGAACAGGACAAATTACCGATAACTATCGGTACTGCATACCAAATATCCAGCTATTGTTACCTGCAAACTTCAAAAATGGAAGTTAATCAGATAATTTAAAATTATCGATAGAAAAGAAAGATAATCAATAATCAACGGTCTTCCAGCCCTTTAAATAATAATTGTAAAGGACAGGCTTGTTAAATGTATTAATCTTTGTTGTTTTTACATAGGAATCAGAAGGAAAATGAAGCGAGCTCTTAAAGGCTTTTTTTGAAAAATACTTTAACCCCTTAATGTTAGAATTCATTCTTTTTACAGAAAGGCTGTTTCTTGAAGCTATATTAAACCCCCAGTCACCAAAGGATGGTATGAACACATGGTACGGGATTACAAAGCGGAATGCCTTTTTCAGGGTGTTATGAATGCACCAGAAAGCTTCGGTTGCAAAAAGAGGAGATGTGGACTGAGTTGCAAATATACCGTCAGATTTTAGCGAATGCTTAATGAGCATGAAAAATTCAAAAGTATAGAGTTTAGAAATCGTCTCACCATGGGGGTCGGGGAAATCGGCTATTATCACATCATATTTTTTTTTATTGTCCAACAGGTATTTGTAGGCATCTCCAATAATTACCTTCACTTTTTTATTGGCCAGGGAATTCCCGTTTATCATCCTTAGAGATGAATTTTCCTTTGCCAGGTTCGTTATTTCCGGATCGAGTTCCACCAGGGTAACACCCTTAACATCCCCCGATTTTAATATCTCCCGCATTGCAAGGCCGTCTCCGGCTCCAAGTATGAGAACTTCCCTGTTCTTATTTTTATTCAATGAAAGCGCGGGAAAAACCAGCATTTCATGATAGCGGTACTCATCATTAGTAGAAAACTGAATGGAACCGTCAAGATAGAGCCTGAAGTCACTGCCGTTCCTGGTAAGGACTATCTGCTGGAACTTTGACCTCTTTGAGAAGACTATATCATCATAGTAGAGGCGCTTTTGAAAAATGTTAGTGATCGTATCGGAATTAAATGCCAGTGCTGCCAGCAGGATGAGGGCTAAAATGGGATACAATAAATCTCCCCGCCTCTTTCCGGAATAATCAATTTTTATTATTACCACTATAGCCACTATTATATTTAAACCACCAATTAGAATACTCGTTAAAAGCCTGCCGATAAAAGGAAAAAGTATAAGTGGAAATAACAGTGAACCAATGAGCCCGCCAATATAATCAAATGTGAGGACATTTGCAATTATATCCTTTAATGAACCGTATCTCTTGAGTATCCTGGTGATAATGGGTATCTCAAGCCCCACGAGGGTTCCAATCATGAAGAGGAAAAAAATATTCAAGACATAGTATGATGCGGAAAAAGAAAAGAGGAAGCTCAATACAAGAACAGATATCCCGCCCACAAATCCCAGGATAATCTCAATTGTTATGAACTTTTTTAATATATCTTTAGTAATAAATTTTGACAGGTACGATCCAACACCCATTGAACTTAAGAAAATACCAATGGTAATTGAATACTGCTGCACAGGGTTCCCCAACAGATAGGTTGATAGGGAACCCAATACCAGTTCATAAATTATACCACAAAGAGATAGAATGAAAACAGAGAATAAAAGCATTCTCTGTTCCGTAGAATTAAGACTGTCTTTCACTATTTACTTGGTCTTAACCTCAGTCTTTACTTGTGGTACAGATTTAGATGAACCAGAAGTTGGAGAACTGATAACGGCTGCTATAACTATTGATATTCCAATTATTACAGACCCGATAATAATACCTAATGATGTGTTCTGATCATCCTCGATTTCTTTTTTTACCGAAAAAGGAGTAAAAACGATAATCACAAGAAAACCAATACCCATCATGATGATGCCAACTAGGGAATAGATTGCTGTATCAACAACCCCCCATAATAAATTTACCCAATTCATTAAAATTAAACCTCCTGTAATTTTAATTTGTTATATTCTCTTCACAAAATTTTTAATTGATCAAACCCTCATAATAGATGAGGATATTATTTGCCGCCCCTGAAACCCCTTCTGCCATAGTAGTATCCGCTTCCATGCCTTAAGGACTTCCTGGCTTTCCTCTGCTTTTTTATATAAGACTTGCCCGCATGGGGATAACCGATATAAAAACTTGAAAAAGCAACACCCCCGGCAAGAACCACAATTGCAATAATTAGACTTTTTATCATTAATTATCCCCTTCTATTAATTAATCTTTTGCCAATTCAAATGGAAGTTCGCTATATGATTTTGATCTTGCCCTGTTTGCTATAAACAAAACAAAAAATACAAACATAATAATTACATAATATCTGAAGCTTTTCACTTTTTCCATTGATACTCTCACCGACTCAACTCTTCGGATCTTGTTGTTATAGAGCTCAATGTATGCATAATACTTGCCCGCTTCATCTATTACAAAGTTTGACGACGCTTCCAGGTCATTTTCATGCCACCTGTAACCCTCACTGTCAACACCGGCTTCATCCCAGAAATCACCAGTTATTGTATATGATTCAACGGGATTTTCCAGCGCATCAATCTCATTAAAGACTTTTTTCAGTGTAAATGAATCAAACATCTCATTTGTTGCCTTTAACAGCCTGTCCTCTTTAATTACCATCATCCTGAATTCCTGCCATTCAAGATAGAGCCTGTGTATCCTTTCATTGATAAACAGCTTAACATCATAGAGACTCCCGCCCCTGGGTATGGCAAATGGGCCGTAGAGAACCTGGCTGAAATAATAGCCCCTGTTTTTCTCAACCTTATACTCATTGCTGGTGATAATATTTCTATTATTCATTATGCCCTTTAGCTTTGTACCTGACCCGCAGTTAAAAACTGACAGGGAAAAGGATAATATTGCAGCGACAAGATATATAAGTGATTTTGATTTGTATGATTTTCTCTTCTTGACAGTATTATTATATAGTACCTTAACCTCTTCCTTGCCAAAGGCATTGATAATATCCTTATAGGAAATTCTCTCTCCCCGGGTTATTGAAATTTCATTTTCCGACTGCTCTATGGAAAACTTGTATCCGTCCTTTTTGAAATCATAGCAGGTTACGGGCTCACCAATTTCCGGCTGCCAGGGAAGCTCACCTTCTGCATATACAATTCTGCCCATATATGCGTCACTTTTAGAAATTTTCTTCCCCTCAAAAATGATATTATAGTCATCAGATTCCATGTCAATGGATTCAGGAACATAATCCGAGTAAGAGTGGACCTCACCATCTTCCTCAACAAAATAATGATAAACACCTTCACTTGAGATACCAAGCCACTCGTCCCAGGTTGACTGTTCATACTCGTCTTCTTCCTGCAGCCTGATGCGTCCGATTATCTCATATTCAATATCCTTATAGGTACCTTTTAATCCAAGCTCAAATATGGAACTGTCCTTATCCCGGGTAAAATCATCGGCAAAATACTCATAGTATTCCTGGGAATGCTGATCGTATTCCGTACCGCATCCCAGGCACTTGCCTATGGGCGCCGTTTCATCCTCGTCAATAACCCTGTAGCTTTTAACTATATCAGCACCGCAGGAATGGCACTTCATAGCTTTAAGCTTGGGGTCCTTTGATTGATCCGGAGTTGTCTGCTCCTGGGAACCCTGGTCCTGTGTACCCTCTTCTTTGTCTTTTTGTTCATTATCACCCATAAGCTATTATCCCTTAACTTCAATATCCCTTTTTAATAAAGGTCTGCCTATGAACATTTCCATTTCATCTTCTGAAAATTCAATGGAAACCTTTTTGCCTTCGGCAACTCCATCAACATAAGTTACTTCAGTTCCCGGTTCAACGTAATAGGAAAGTTCCCCTTCCCCGCCTTCAACTACAGACTTGCCGACTTCTTTTATCATCACTCTTTTATCGCCAACAGTAATATTCTGGCCAGCCCTGAGAGAACTCACTTCGGGCAGCTCAGTTACTTCAATGAGATCAGTATAAATTGTATAGGTTCCCTCATCCTCGGTAAACCAGGCAGTATCACCGTCATAGCTTAAAAACCACTCATCATAATGTGCCCCTTCACACTTGTATCTCATTCTGCCCATGGCAGTAAAGGGTTTCCCCAGTATGGTGCCTGAACTTCCCACTGAAAATATTGACGGGAATTCTGCAAGTTTTGGGTGCTTGCCCGAAGGATCCAGCCCGTTGTCCTTTACCTTGCTGTGAGTATTACAATATTCACATACTACAATTTTGCTGAACCTGTTCTTTATCTCGATTGGAGCGCCACATGAAGGGCATTCAAAATCTAACATTATATAACTCCTCTACTCCTGTTTTTCTCCACACTCGGGACAAAACTTCGCACCCGGAGCAAGCTTTGCATTGCATTTCTTGCAGTTTGATCCTTCAACATTGGCACCGCATTTTGGACAAAACTTAGAACCAGCAGGGCGGCCAGGTAGCCTGCCCCCATTGTAATGCCCCAAACCCGGCAGGCGGGACAAGCCATCTGTGCCGCAACCATCTCCTTGCCGCATTTTGAACAGAACTTTCCGCCTGCCGGGTTTGGGGCATTACAATGGGGGCAGGCTACCTGGCCGCCCTGCTGGCTGCCACCGGTGGCATTCTGCATTTGTCCGCCCATCATGGCACCCATCTGGTTTCCCATGCCCATTCCCATGCCGGCTCCCATCATACCACCGGCCATACCGTCGCCGTCTGCTGCTTTTTCCATGGTATCAAAGGT